>NZ_CP047588.1:0-307174 GCF_011035165.1 Buchnera aphidicola (Uroleucon sonchi)
TTATCCACAGATTTTACTTTTACTAATAACAATAATAAATATTACTACTATTTTTTATTTTTTCTTTTTTTATTTTAAAGAACTAAAATATAAAAACAAATTCTAAAAATAAAAAACCTTTCTTTTCTTTTTTAAATTTTATATTTAATATAGACATGTGTTATCTTTAATAAAATATTAATAATATTAGATTTGTATTTTTTTTTAAAAGGTTTTAATTTATGTCATGTTTAAATAATTTTGATGTCATTGTTATTGGAGGAGGTCACGCTGGCACTGAAGCGGCTATGGCTTCATCTAGAATGGGATGTAAAACATTATTATTAACTCAAAAAATTACAGATTTAGGTGTGTTATCTTGTAATCCTGCAATTGGTGGTATTGGAAAAAGTCATTTAGTAAAAGAAATAGATGCATTAGGTGGGGTTATGGCTCAGGTTACTGATTATTCAGGAATTCAATTTAGAATTTTAAATTCTAGAAAAGGTCCTGCTGTCAGGTCGACTAGAGCTCAAGTAGATAGATTGCTTTATCAAGAACATATCAAAAAAATTTTAATACAACAAAAAAATTTGTTAATTTTAGAAAAAGAAGTGAAAGATTTAATTATTAAAAATTATACTGTTATAGGTGTTATAACAAATAATGAAATGAATTTTTATTCAAAAGCAGTAGTATTAGCAACAGGGACATTTTTAGGAGGGAAAATACATATAGGATTAAAGAGCTATCCATCTGGTCGAATAAATGGAAAATCTTCCGTAGATTTATCTATTCGTCTAAGAGAATTATCTTTACGAGTTAATCGATTAAAAACTGGAACACCTCCTCGAATTGATATTAGTAGTGTGAATTTTCATAATTTATTTGTGCAATATAGCGATACTCCTGTTCCTGTTTTTTCATTTATAGGAGACGCTTCTAATCATCCTCAACAAATACCATGTTACTTGACGCATACTAATGAAAAAACGCATGATATTATACGTAATAATTTACATCAAAGCCCAATTTATGAAGGTTTAATAAAAGGAGTAGGGCCTAGATATTGCCCTTCTATTGAAGATAAAATCGTACGGTTTCCTGAGAAAAAATCACATCAAATATTCTTAGAACCTGAAGGATTATCGAGTATTAAAATATATCCTAATGGTATTTCTACTAGTCTTCCATTAGAAGTTCAAGAAAAAATAATACATTCAATTTCAGGCTTAGAAAAATCCAAAATCATAACTCCTGGTTATGCTGTTGAATACGATTTTTTTGATCCAAAAGATTTAAAATTAACTTTAGAAAGTAAATTGATAAAAAGATTATTTTTTGCTGGTCAAATTAATGGCACTACAGGCTATGAAGAAGCAGCAGCGCAAGGATTATTAGCTGGTTTGAATGCAGCACTAAAATCAAAAAATATAGAAAGTTGGTTTCCGAAACGTCATCAAGCATATTTAGGCGTTTTAATTGATGATTTAACTACTCAAGGTACTAATGAACCATATAGAATGTTTACTTCACGCGCAGAATATCGTTTGATACTACGAGAAGATAATGCAGATCTGCGTTTAACTGAAATTGGTCGTAAATTTGGTTTAGTTAATGATATACGATGGATGCATTATAATAAAAAACTATATAATATTAAAAAAGAAATTAGACGTTTAAATAATATTAAAATATACCCTATGTCATCTGATGCTAATATTTTACATCAATTATGTAATATCGATATAGTTAATCCGAAAAGTCTTGCTGAATTATTAAAACGACCAGAAGTTACATATCAAAAATTAGTACAATTAAATAATTTTAAGAATAGTATGTGTGATACACAAGTTATAGAACAAATAGAAAGTGAAATTAAATATGAAGGTTATATTAAAAGACAATTAGAAGAAATTCATAAACATGCAAGAAATGAAAACACTATTTTATCAGATACTCTTGATTATCAAAATATACAAGGTTTATCTTCTGAAGCAGTTAAAAAATTAAATGATTATAAACCACTATCTATTGGTCAAGCATCACGTATTCCTGGTATTACTCCAGCGGCAATATCAATTTTGTTAATTTATTTAAAAAAAAAATCTTATTGTGTATAATAACTTTGTTAGGTTTTTTAAATTTATGTTATTCAAAAAAATATTCATTGGAAATTTGATTTTAATTCATTTAAAATACATAATTATTTTAATTATTATAATAATTATTTCAAATGAAATATTTACTGAATGTATGCTTTTTATTATATATAATTTCTTTAAAATTGTATTAAAAATTATAAAAAGAGAAAAATATGTTTTTAGAAAAAATATCTAATCCTCAAAAATATATTAGTCATCATTTAAATCATTTACAAATAGATTTGCGTAATTTTCATATAATTGAACCAGGTAATGTTTCTTCTTATTTCTGGATAATAAATATTGATTCAATAATTTTCTCTTTTGTTCTTGGTTGTTTTTTTTTAAGTCTTTTTTATATTATTGGAAAAAAAATTAATACAAGTAAACCTAACAAGTTACAAGTTGGAATTGAATTAATTTTTGAATTTATAAATTTTAATGTAAAAAATATGTATACTGGGAATAATATTCTTATTGCTCCATTATCATTAACAGTTTTTATTTGGGTTTTTTTAATGAATTTAATGGATTTAGTGCCAATTGATTTTATTCCTATAATATTTGAAAAATTTTTTAAATTACCTGCTATTCGTATAGTGCCTTCTGCGGATATTAATATTACATTATCTATGTCATTAAGTGTTTTTGTATTAATTGTATTTTATGCTATAAAAATGAAAGGATGTATTGGTTTTGTAAAAGAACTCACTTTACAACCATTTAATCATCCTGTTTTTGCTATTTTTAATTTTATTTTAGAGAGTGTTTCATTAATTTCTAAACCAATTTCTTTAGCATTAAGACTGTTCGGAAATATGTATGCAAGTGAGATGATTTTTATTTTAATTTCAGGCTTTTTGCCATGGTGGCTTCAATTTGTTTTAAATCTTCCATGGGCGATTTTTCATATTTTAATTATTTTTTTGCAATCTTTTATTTTTATGGTATTAACTATTGTGTATTTATCGATGGCATCTCAATCACATAAAAGTTAAAATTTATTATGATCTTATAAAATAATTGGAGTTAATAAAATGGTAAATTTAAATGTTGATATACTTTATATAGCAGTAGCAATTATGGTTGGGTTAGCATCAATTGGAGCAGCAATTGGTATTGGTATTTTAGGCAGTAAATTTTTAGAAGGAGCAGCTAGACAGCCAGATTTAGTTCCGTTATTAAGAACGCAATTTTTTGTTGTGATGGGATTAGTTGATGCTATTCCGATGATTGCAGTGGGTTTAGGTTTATATATGTTGTTTGCAGTATCATAAATATATATTAAATTTTAATCTTGAATATTATATTAAAAAAAATATATATTTTTTATTCAATAAAATAATATCTTTACTTTTTTTGGATAAAGTGAATACTCTATTTTATTTAAATATAAAGGTGCGTTATTGTGAATCTTAATGCGACAATTATTGGACAAGCTATTTCTTTTATTTTATTTGTTTGGTTTTGTATGAAGTATGTTTGGCCTCCTATTATTTTAGCAATTGAGACTAGACAAAAAGAGATTAACACATCATTAATCAATGCTCAAAAAGCCAAAGATGATTTATATATTATACAACAAAAAATAAAGAAAAATATCTTAGAATCTAAAAAGGAAGCATCTAATATTTTATATGAAGCAAATAAACAAAAACTTTTAATATTAGATGAAGCACGAAAAAATGCTTTGATAGAAAGCAAGAGTATTATTCTTAATGCTCAATCTGAAATAGATATTACTATTATGAATGCACGTGAAAATTTATATAAAGAAATTTTAGATTTATCAGTTTTAATTGCGAAAAAAATTATTAAAAAAAATCTTTCTAAAGATGATCACGCATATGTTGTAGATGAATTTATTGCTTCTTTAAAAAAGGTAAAAAAATCATGTCTGTAATAGATACTATCGCTAGACCTTATGCGAAAGCTATTTTTGAAATAGCTATTCAAAAAAATAATATTACAGAATGGAAAAATATTTTAATTTTTATTAATCAAATTGCTTCCATAAAAAAAGTAAAAAGTTTTTTATCTGGCGCTCTTTCATCAAAAGATTTATCATTAATATTTATTAAAATTAGTCATGATATCATTAATGAGGATGCAAAAAATTTAATTCAGTTACTAGCTGAAAATCAACGTTTAAATATATTAAATAACATATTAAAACAATTTTTAAAATTGGAAACTGATTATCAAAATATTTTAATTGTAACATTGAGTACAGCTTTTGCTTTGCAAGAAAAGAATATTATTGAAATACAAAAAATATTAGAAAATGTTTTTTTAAAGAAAATTAAATTATTACTTAAGATTAATCCAGAAATAATAGGTGGTATAATTGTTTACATCGATGATACTGTTTTTGATTTTTCGATTAAAAATAGTCTTAAGCAGTTATCTGAAAAATTAAATTTTTAAGAGAAGATCATACATGCAATTAAATTCTGTTGAAATTAGTGAATTAATTAAAAAAAGAATAGATCAATTTGAAGTTTTTAATCAATCTTATAATGAAGGTACAATTATTTCTGTCAATGATGGTATTATTAGAATTAATGGTCTTTCTGATGTAATGTTAGGTGAAATGATTTCATTATCTAATAATGAATATGCTATTGCATTAAATATAGAAAGAGATACAGTTGGAGCGGTCGTGATGGGCCCTTATTTTCATATTACAGAAGGGATGAAAGTTCGGTGCACAGGAAAGATTTTAGAAGTTCCAGTTGGATCTAATTTACTAGGAAGAGTGGTTAATGCATTAGGTTCACCTATTGATGGGAAAAATTCTATTAAACATGATGGATATTTACCAGTAGAAAATAATGCTCCTGGAGTAATTGACCGACAGTCTATTGATGAACCTATTCAAACAGGTTATAAAATCATTGATTCTATGATTCCTATTGGCCGAGGACAACGTGAACTGATTATTGGTGATAGACAAACAGGGAAAACAACTCTGGCAGTTGATGCAATTATTAATCAAAAAAAATCTGGTATTAAATGTGTTTATGTGGCTATTGGACAGAAGTTATCTACAACTATTGATGTTGTTAAAAAATTAGAAGATAATAATGCTTTATTTAATACTATTATAGTAGTTGCTTCAGCTGCAGAAGCAGCTTCCTTACAATACTTATCAGCGTATGCTGGTTGTACAATGGCAGAATATTTTAGAAATCGAGGAGAAGATGTTTTAGTTGTTTATGATGATTTATCAAAACATGCTGTTGCGTATCGTCAAATTTCTTTATTATTGCGTAGACCTCCAGGTCGAGAAGCTTTTCCAGGAGATATATTTTATCTTCATTCTCGTTTACTAGAAAGATCAGCACGTGTATCACTAAAATATATAGAAAATATTAATAAAAATAAAATTTTTCAAAAAAAAACAGGATCTATTACAGCTTTACCAATTATTGAAACTCAAGCTGGAGATGTATCTGCGTTTGTTCCAACTAATGTTATTTCCATTACTGATGGTCAAATTTTTTTAGAATCTAGTCTATTTAATTCAGGTATCCGTCCTGCTGTTAATCCTGGTATATCTGTATCTCGGGTAGGTAGCGCTGCGCAAAGTTTAATAATTAAAAAATTATCTTCTGGTATTCGTACAGCATTAGCGCAATATCAAGAATTATCTGCTTTTGCTCAATTTGCATCTGATTTAGATGAAATCACTAGAAAACAATTAAATCATGGTCAAAAGATTACAGAATTCTTTAAACAAAAACAACATTCTCCTTTATCAATTTCTGAACAAAGTCTGATACTTTTTATTATTGAAAACAATTTTCTTGATGATATTAATGTAGATCAAATTATGCAATTTGAAAAAGATATATTAGTATATGCTAAAAATTATTATTGTGAACATATGAAGAAAATCAATGTTACAGGTAATTTTAATAGTCTAGTAGAAGAGACTTTTAAAAAATTAATTATAAATTTTAAAAAACAATCAATTTTAATAAAATAGTAATCAATTAAAAAAATGAGATAATAGTGACTAGTATAAAAGAAATAAAAAAACAAATTTCCAGTGTGGTAAATACAAAAAAAATTACAAAAGCTATGGAAATGGTTGCGATATCTAAAATGAGAAAAACTGAAGATCGAATGAGATCTAGTCGACCATATGCTGATATTATTCAACAAGTCATCAATCATGTTTTACAAGGAAAATTAGAATATAAACATATGTATTTAAAAAAAAGAAAAGTTAAACGTATTGGTATGATTATTATTTCAACTGATCGTGGATTATGTGGTAGTTTAAATACTAATCTTTTTAAACAAGTATTATTAAAGATTCAAGAATTTGCTGAAATTAATGTTTCATGTGAATTAATATTATTTGGTTTAAAAAGTTTATCAGTATTTAAATTATTTAAAAATCATATTCTAGCGCAAATAACTCATTTAGGGGAATATCCTAGTTTAGATGATGTGATTAATTCAGTTAAAATTATATTTAATAAATACCAATTAGAACATATTGATAAAATTTTTCTTGCTTATAATAAATTTCATAATAAAATCTTTCAATCACCTCAAATTACTGAATTATTACCTATTTCTAATATAGAATATAAACATACAAATTGTAAAAATTGGGATTATTTATATGAACCAGAATCTAAAATAATTTTAGATACTTTATTTAATAGATATGTTGAATCTCAAGTATATCAAAGTATTTTAGAAAATATAGCAAGTGAACAAGCAGCGCGTATGATTTCTATGAAAAAAGCTACAGATAATAGTTCTGATCGTATTAAAGAATTGCAGTTAATTTATAATAAAATTCGTCAATCAAATATTACTCAAGAATTAACTGAAATTATTTCAGGTGCATCTGCTATTTCAATTGATTAAAAATCTTATTGAGGTGTTAATAAAAAATAATGACTACTGGAAAAATTATCCAAATTATTGGGGCTGTAGTCGATGTAGAATTTAATCAAGATGCAGTTCCAAAAATTTATCATGCTTTAGAAGTTAAAAAAAAGGGTTTCAGGCTTATTTTAGAAGTACAGCAACAATTAGGATCAGGTGTAGTAAGAACTATTGCTATGGGTTCATCGAATGGTTTAAAAAGAGGTTTTACAGTCACTAATCTAGGTCATTATATAAAAGTACCTGTAGGAGCAGTGACACTAGGCCGTATAATGAATGTATTAGGTGAAACAATAGATGATAAAGGAAGTTTAAAAAATCATGATAAATCTGAAATAGAATATTGGGAAATTCATCGTACTCCTCCGCATTACACAGAACGGACTAGTACAAGAGATATTTTAGAAACCGGTATTAAAGTAATTGATTTAATTTGTCCATTTGCTAAAGGAGGAAAAGTTGGTTTATTTGGTGGGGCAGGTGTTGGTAAAACTGTGAATATGATGGAATTAATTCGTAATATTGCTCATGAACATTCTGGTTATTCAGTTTTTACCGGAGTAGGAGAAAGAACTCGAGAAGGAAATGATTTTTACAATGAAATGAAAGCTTCTAATGTTTTAGATAAAGTAGCTTTAGTATATGGTCAAATGAATGAACCTCCTGGCAATAGATTAAGAGTGGCTTTTACTGGTTTAACTATTGCAGAAAAATTTCGTGATACAGGAAAAGATGTATTACTATTTATTGATAATATATATCGTTATACATTAGCGGGAACTGAAGTGTCTGCTTTACTCGGTCGCATGCCATCAGCAGTAGGTTATCAACCAACTTTAGCAGAAGAAATGGGAGTATTACAAGAAAGAATTACATCTACACAGAAAGGTTCAATTACATCTGTTCAAGCAGTGTATGTGCCTGCTGACGACTTAACGGACCCTTCACCTGCTACAACATTTGCTCATTTAGATTCTACTGTTACATTAAGTCGTCAAATAGCATCACTAGGTATATATCCGGCTGTTGATCCTTTAAATTCGACAAGTCGTCAATTAGATCCTTATATTGTAGGTGATGAACATTATAATATCGCTACGGGAGTACAATCAATATTACAAAGATATGAAGAATTAAAAGATATTATTGCTATTTTAGGAATGGATGAATTATCTGAACAAGATAAATTATTAGTTTCAAGAGCGCGAAAAATACAAAGATTTTTTTCTCAACCATTTTTTGTAGCAGAAGTTTTTACTGGTTCTCCAGGTAAATATGTTTCATTAAAAGATAATATTCGTGCATTTAAAGGTATAATAGAAGGTGAATTTGATTCTTTACCTGAACAAGCATTTTATATGGTAGGTTCTATTGAAGATGTCATAGAAAAATCAAAAAAATTAACAGGTGCATGATAAAATTGGATATATATATATGAGTTTATATTTAAATATTGTCAGTTTAAAAGAACGTATTTTTTCCGGTTTAGTAAAAAAAATACGCGTAACCGGGAGTGAAGGAGAACTAGGTATTTATCCAGGACATACTCAATTATTAAGTATTATTAAACCAGGAATGGTTTATATATTTCATAAAGAAAATGAAACACAAGAATGTATTTATATATCAGGAGGAATATTAGAAGTACAACCATCGGTTGTGTCTATTTTAGCTGACATAGCCATTCGTGCTATTGATTTAGATCGTGATCATATTTTGCAAACTAAGCATCATGTTGAAGAAAATATCAAAAATCAAAATACAAAAATAATAAAAGACGAAATGTTATTAAAAATTGCTCAAGAAATTGCAAAATTACGTGTACTTGAAATGATGGATAAATATAAATAATAATTCATCTTTCGCGGCTGGTTTTTCCTGCCGCAAATATTGAAAAAATTATATTTAAAATGTTAAATGTCAATATTTTGTGCTTTTAATGCATTTTCTTGTATAAATTTTCGTCTAGGTTCTACAGAATCTCCCATTAAAGTATTAAATAAATTATTTGCTGAAATTGCATTTTTAATTGTAACTCGTAACATATTTCTAGTTTTAGGATTCATGGTTGTGTCCCATAATTGTTCTGGGTTCATTTCTCCTAAACCTTTATATCTTTGTACAAATAAACCATGTTTAGATTGTTGTATCAACCATTTCCATGTATTTTGTATATTATCTATTTTATAGATTGTTCCTGATTTTTCGATTATCAACTTATTTAAAGAGTATTCTTTAAAATTTTTACCTAAATTAGTAATAAAAAAATATTCTTTACTATTAAAAAATTCTTCTCTAAATGTATATATTTTATGATATGCATATCTTGATATTTTAATACTAGGCTCATATGTGTTGCTATTAATATTTTTTTGAACTTCACAAGAATATACAAAATGACTAATATTATTCTTATTAAGTTTATCTGTTAATTGATTAATCCAATTTTTTACTATTACTATATTTGTAAAATTATTTAAATGATCATGATAGATTAATTCATTGAAAATGATTTTAGGAAAATTATATTTACTGTGTTTTATAATTTGCCTAACATAATTGTAATCATAAATAATTTTTTTGAATTGTTTAAGATTTTTATTAACATTTAAACAATCATTATCCTTTAATACTAGATCTTTTAAAGCATTTTTTATTTGATATTGATTCATTTCTTCATCATTTTTAATATATTTTTCTTTTTTCCCTGTTTTTAATTTATATAATGGAGGTTGTGCAATATAAACATATCCTTTTTCAATAAGTTGAGGTAATTGACGATAAAAAAACGTTAAAAGAAGAGTACGAATATGCGCTCCATCAACATCAGCATCTGTCATTATAATGATATAATGATATCTTAGTTTATCTATATTAAATTCATTTTTTCCTATCCCGCATCCTAATGCTGTAATAAGAGAAGCTACTTCTTGAGAAAGAATCATTTTATCAAATTTTGATTTTTCAACGTTTAATATTTTTCCTTTTAAAGGAAGAATAGCTTGATTTTTACGATTTCTACCTTGTTTAGCAGATCCTCCAGCTGAATCACCTTCTACTAAATAAATTTCTGAAAATTTAGGATCATTTTCTTGACAATCAGATAATTTTCCGGGCAAAGTTCCTAAATCTAATATATTTTTTCTTTTATTAATTTCGCGTGCGCGTTTCGCTGCTTCTCGAACTTTGGCTGCATTAATAATTTTTTGAATAATTAGTTTAGAATCAGTCGGATTTTCTAAGAGATACTCAATTAAATTTTCATTAATTAATGATTCTATGGCTGAACGCGCTTCAGAAGAAACGAGTTTATCTTTAGTTTGAGATGAAAATTTTGGATCAGGAATTTTAATTGATATAATAGCTGTTAATCCTTCTCGTGTATCTTCACCAATAATAGCAATTTTATTTTTTTTATTATATCCTTCTCTATCAATATGTAGGTTTAATGTACGAGTCATTCCAGATCGAAATCCTGCTAAATGTGTTCCACCATCTTTTTGAGGTATATTATTCGTAAAACACAATATATTTTCTTGATGAGTACTGTTCCACTGCATAGCTACTTCTAATTCTATTTTATCTTTTTTAGATTTAAAATAAAATATTTTTGAATGAATAAGTGTTTTTTTAATATTTAAGAATTTAATAAAAGCTTTAATGCCGCCTTTATAATGATAACAATTATTAATGTTTGATCTATGATCTTCTAAATAAATTGTAATATTTGAGTTAAGAAAAGATAGTTCACGTAAACGTTTAGATAAAATTTCATATTGAAATTTGATATTGTTAGTAAAGGTTTTATAACTAGGCCAAAATCTTATATATGTTCCAGATTGATGACTAGAACCAATGATAGATAGAGGACTTTTTGGTGTGCCATTATAATAAATTTGTTGATATTTATTTTTATTTTTATAAATAACTAATTCTAATTTTTCTGATAAAGCATTCACAACCGATATACCTACACCATGTAATCCACCTGATATTTTGTATGAAGAATTATCAAATTTTCCACCAGAATGCAAAACGGTCATAATTACTTCTGCTGCTGAAATATTTTCTTCAGGATGAATATCAGTGGGAATTCCCCTTCCATCATCTTCGACAGATACGGAATTATCTGAATGGATAATAACTTTAATTTCTTTACAATAACCTGATAATGCTTCATCGATAGAATTGTCAACTATTTCAAAAACCATATGATGTAATCCACTTCCATCATCTGTATCTCCAATATACATTCCTGGTCTTTTTCGAACAGCATCTAAGCCTCGTAAAATCTTTATATGAGAAGAGTTATATATATAATTCATATGTTTCCTGTAATTATTAAGAAAAAAAGAAATATTAAAATTTTTTAATATTTTAATAACATTACTATGTATGTAGTTGAAGCATCATTTTCTGCTTCAATTTGAATTGAATTATTAGAATTATTGAGAAATAAAAGAATATTTTCACTATTAATGGAATTGAGTATATCTAACATGTAATAAACATTAATTGATATTTTTATTGAAGGACCAATATATTTGATATTGAATACATCTTCTACTGTTTCTTCTTCTTGATTATCAGATAATACTTTAAGTTGATTATTTTTAATATGTATTGCTACTCCACAAAATTTTTCATGTGTTAAAATAGCTGCACGTAATAATGCTTGTTTTAATAATATACAATTTATAATAATACCATTTTTTTTTTGTTTTAAGAATAAACTATCATAATTAGGAAATTCTCCTTCAATTAATTGAGCTGTAAATATTAATTGTTCTATATATATTCTAATACTATTTTTACTAATTAAAATTTTTATTAATTGTCTAGAAACATTTAATAATTTATATAATTCTATAATACCTTTTCTTGTGACAATTATTGAAAACGGTTCTATTTTTTGGTTTTCTAAAATAGTCTTCGTAATGCCTAAGCGATAACCGTCAGTAGCTACCATATAGAGAGAAGTATGGATAATTTTTAGCAACATACCGTTTAGATAATAACGAACATCTTGTTTTGCCATAGAAAAATAAATTTTTTCTATCATAGTTTTTAGAATATGCGAATCAATATAAAATTCTGATATATGATTAAAATCATGATGATTAGGAAAATTACTACAAGGTAAAGTTTTTAATATATAATGACTTTGATTAGAAATAATGTGTATTTTATTATCATGTAGTTCTAATTGTATATTCGATGAATTTAATGAATTTCGACAGATATCTAAAAGTTTTCGACTAGAGACGGTAATTTCTCCTGATTTATAATAGTTTATCAATGGAATATTTGCGATTAATTCTATTTCTAAATTTGTCGCAGTTAATGACAAAATTTCATTTTTAATAGAAATTAATATATTTTCTAATATTGGGAAAGAAATATTTTTTGTCGTAAATCTGTTTATTTTTTGTAAGTTTTGAATAAAAATGTTATTTTTTATTTGAAATTTCATATAATCACATTGATAAAGTTTTAATTAGATTTAAAAAATCTTTTTTAATTTCATGGTTTTCTGCTATTAATTGTTCAATCTTACGACATGCATGTAATACTGTAGTATGATCTCGACCATTAAAAGACGCTCCAATTTCAGGTAAACTATGACAAGTTAATTTTTTTGCCATGGCCATAGCTATTTGTCTTGGACGAGCAATTGAACGTGAACGTTTTTTAGATAGTAAATCACTAACTTTAATTTTATAATATTCTGAAACTATTTTTTGAATATTACTAATAGTAACAAGTTTTTTTTTGAGAGCAAGTATATCTCGTAGTGCTTCTTGCGCAAAATCGATAGTAATAGTACGATGGGAAAAGCGAGAATTAATAATTACTCGATTAAGTGCGCCCTCTAATTCACGTACATTGGAACTTAAATTTTTAGCAATAAATAAAGCAACTTCATTAGATAAAATAATATTTTGTTCATCAGCTTTTTTTATAAGAATAGCCACTCGAGTTTCTAATTCTGGAGGATCTATAGCAACAGTAAGACCACAGCCAAATCTTGATTTTAGACGATCTTCAACACCATTAATTTCTTTAGGATAACGATCAGAAGTTAAAATAATTTGTTGATTTCCTTCTAATAATGTATTGAATGTATGAAAAAACTCTTCTTGTGAACGTTCTTTATGAGCAAAAAATTGAATATCATCAATGAGTAATACATCAACAGAACGGTAGTATAATTTAAATTTTTCAATAGAATTATTTTTCAATGCTTTTACCATATCTTGCACAAAACGTTCAGAGTTGATATAAATAATTTTAATGTTATATTTATGTAATAATATTCCATTTCCTATAGCATGAAGTAAATGAGTTTTACCTAATCCTGTTGCGCCATATAAAAATAATGGATTATAAGAGTTACCAGGTTTTTTAGCTACTTGAAATGCTGCAGATCTTGCTAATTGATTAGATTGACCTTCTATAAAATTTTCAAAATTATGTTTATTATTAATATTAGAATGATAAGCAATATTTTTAAATATTGAAATATTATTCCAGTGTAATTTTTTATCTTTTTTGGAAGTTTTGTTTAATATATTTTTGTTACAATCCTTATTTTTATAAATTTTATATATTTTAAATTTAATCAATGGAGAATTAGAACCACAAACATCCTGTAGTATTTTTTTTAAATGAATTAAGTATTTATCTTGCACCCAATCTAAAACAAATTCATTCGGAGCATATATTTCTAAGATATTATTGTTTAGTTTGGCTTTCAGAGAGCGTATCCACATACTAAACTCTGTAGTAGAAAGCTCATCTTGTAACCGGTCAAGACACTGTTTCCAAAGACAAAGTGACACGGTAGACTCCAAGCGAACAAAATTAATAAAAATAAAATTTAAAACATTTTGGTTTCTTATATATTTATATTTATTTATATAATTTTACATAAAACAATAATATAAAATTATATGTTTTTATATTAAAAATTATATAATCTAAGATTAGTGAATATAATGAAAAGGATATAATATATTTTTGAGATATTTTATTTATCTAAAGAAGTGATTTTAGATTTATTATTATTTGATTAATAAAAATATATTTATAATAACAGAATATAAAATTAAAAATATTTTTTATATTTATTTTGTTTTAAATATATTTTTGTTATTAAATATTTTATAAATCTTTTGTTTACATATATATAAATAAATTTAATTGATATAGTATTGAGAATAATTAATCTTAGTAAGATGATATCTTATGATTATTTTTTTATAAACAATAGTTAGGTAAAATTATAATGAAACGCACTTTTCAACCATCAATATTAAAACGTAATCGTTCACATGGCTTTAGAGCACGTATGGCAACTAAAAATGGTCGTTATGTTTTATCTCGAAGAAGAGCTAAATTAAGAACACGTTTAACTGTTTCTAGCAAGTAATATAGGTTATTAGTATTATGTTTAATTATCTTTTTCCAAAGAATAAACGACTATTATATTCTATAAATTTTCAAAATGTTTTCGATAAACCTTGTCAAAAATATCATACTTTAGAAGCAAGTATATTAGGTCGTAATAATAAATTAGGTTACCCTAGGTTAGGTATTAGTATATCTCGAAAAAATATTAAATATGCTCATCATCGTAATTTAATCAAACGTTTAGTTCGTGAAACATTTCGTTTATTACAGTATAAATTACCGTCAATGGATTTTATAGTTATAGCACAAAAAAACATTTCTCATATAAGCAATAAATGCATTATAGATATATTAAATCATTTATGGGCGTATTATTATTAATTGTGTTATTTATACCATTATGTATGTAATTTAAGTTATTCGAAAAATTATTTAATAATTTAATATATTATTACTATGATCGCATATAAATTTAAGTAGACAATATAATTGATATTTTCAATTAAAGATAAAAGTGAATATTTATTATGGAAGTACAACGTAATTTTTTTATTTTTGCTTTTTTATTTTTTTCTTTTTTAATTTGGCAAGCATGGCAAAAAGAATCTTTTTTTAAAAGTAAAAAATCTGAACAAACAAATCACATATTTCATGGTATTGATATACAAGAAAATAAAAAACAAATTTTTATTAAAAATAATGTTTTAAGTTTAGTAATCAATATGTATGGAGGAGATATAGAAAAAGCTTCTCTGCTTTTATATAAAGATAAACTACATTCTCCTAAACCATTTAAATTACTTGATACAGCACCTGATTTTATTTACCAGGCTCAAAGTGGATTAATTGGAAAAAATGGACCAGATAATTCTACGAATGCGAGTAGACCATTATATTTTTCTGATAAAAATATTTTTGAATTGAAAAATAATCAGACAGAATTGCGTGTTCCTATAACATGGGTTAGTCATGAGGGTGTAATTTATAAAAAAACTTTTATTCTTAAATTAAATCAATATGATGTTGATATAGAATATGATGTGTATAATGCAACTCAAAATATTTTAGAAATGAATATGTTTGGACAAATTAAACAAACTATTAATATACCTAAAACACGTACTATTGATCATCATAATTTTGCACTGCAAACCTTTCGTGGTGCGGCTTATTCAAGTATTAATAATAAATATGAAAAATATAAATTTGATAAAATTTCTAATAATCAAAATTTACATGTTATTACAGAAAATGGTTGGATTGCAATGTTGCAACAATATTTTGCGGTCGCTTGGATTCCACAAAATTTAGGAAAAAATATATTATATACATCTTATTTAGATAATGATATTGCTGTTATTGGATATAAATCTTCTCGTATTCAGGTTTTGCCTCATTCTCGATCAATTATAAAATCAAAGTTATGGATTGGACCTGAAAAACAACAAGAAATGAAAGCTATTGCTCCATATTTAGATTTAACAGTCGATTATGGTTGGCTATGGTTTTTATCTCAGCCATTATTTAAATTATTAACTATATTATACAATATTTTAGGAAACTGGGGGTTTGCTATTGTTTTTATTACTTTTATTATGAAAGGAATTACTTATCCCTTAATAAAATATCAATATATTTCTATATCTAAAATGCGTATATTACAGCCTAAAATTAAAGAAATCAGAGAAACATATTCATATGATAAACAGCGTTTAAGTAAGGAAATAATTAATTTATATAAAAAAGAAAAGATTAATCCATTAGGTGGATTTTTACCCATATTAATTCAGATGCCAATTTTTTTATCTCTGTATTATATGCTTATAGGATCTGTTGAATTGCGCCATGCGCCTTTTATATTATGGATTCATGATTTATCTAGTCAAGATCCATATTATATATTACCCATAATAATGGGTATAACAATGTTTTTTATTCAAAAAACATCATCTAATAATCATATTAATGATTCAATACAAAAAAATATTATGAATTGTATGCCTATTATTTTTACAGTGTTTTTTTTATGGTTTCCATCAGGATTAGTATTATATTATATTATAAGTAATTTAGTAACTATTATACAGCAAAAGTTTTTTTTATCTTATCTCGATGTAAGTAATACAGATGATGGTAAAAAACCAATCAATAGATAGTTATATTTTGAAAATCTCACATTAAGAAATACAAGAAATATTTTATGATTTATAACGAAACAATTATTGCTCAAGCGACTTGCCCAGGAAAAAGCTCTGTTGGTATATTAAGAATATCTGGTATTCAATCAAAAAATGTTGCTATAGCGTTATTAGGACGAATTCCAATACCAAGATTTGCAACTTATTCAAAATTTTTAGATGCAAATTTTAATGTATTAGATACAGGTATTGCTTTATGGTTTCCTGCGCCTTATTCTTTTACAGGAGAAGACGTATTAGAATTACAAGGTCATGGAAGTCCATTAATTATGGATTTATTAATTAAAAGAATTTTATCGATTAAAAATGTTAGATTAGCTAAACCAGGAGAATTTTCTCAGCGTGCATTTTTAAATGATAAATTAGATTTAATTCAAGCTGAATCTATAGATGATTTAATTAATGCTGAAACAAAATCTGCTATTCATGCCTCATTGCACTCATTACAAGGTCATTTTTCTTCTTTTATTAATGAATTAATAAATTTAATTATAAAATTTCGTGTTTATATAGAATCTAATATAGATTTTTCAGATGAAGATATTAATCTTGATATTAAAGAAATTATTAATATAAAATTTTGTGAATTAGATAATCAATTTTTAAAAATAAAAAAAATAATTACAGAAGGTAATTTATTAAGAGAAGGAAAAAAAATAATCATTGCTGGCCCTCCTAATGTAGGAAAATCAAGCTTATTAAATCTTTTATCATCATCTGATAGAGCTATTGTAACTAATATTCCAGGTACTACGCGAGATTTATTGTATGAACATATTAGTATTAATGGTATTACTTGTGAATTAATTGATACTGCTGGTTTACGTGATACAAATAATTTAGTAGAAAATATTGGAATTACGCGTGCTTGGGAAGAGATTAAAAAATCTGATCATATTTTATTTATTCTTGATGCAACTATGCAATTATCTGATTATAAAAAGATATACAATCAATATATTCGTAAGTTTTTTAATTTAAATATTCCAATAACTTATATCTTAAATAAAAGCGATTTAGTTAAAAATCAAAGTAGCATGACAAATATAGAAGGTTTACAATTTATTAATCTATCTGCCAAGACAGGTTTAGGTATTGAGGTATTACGTCAAAATATTATCACTACTGAAGCACATGAAAATCGAGAAAGTATTTTTATTGCGCGTCGACGTCATGTACATCAAATTGATTTATCTTATAATGAATTTTTAGCTGCAAAAAAACAATGGAAGTTATTTAAAAACATTGAATGTTTAGCTGATTCATTAAATATTATAAATAGATTTTTAGGAGAAATTACAGGAAAATATACTTCTGCTGATTTATTAAATAGCATTTTTTCTAATTTTTGTATTGGGAAATAAGATAAATTTTTAGACTAAACTATGATATGCCCGGAGGCGGAATTGAACCACCGACACGGGGATTTTCAGTCCCCTGCTCTACCAACTGAGCTATCCGGGCGTAATATATATTAAATCATTAAATATAAAACATTGTCAATATTTTTATAATTAAAAATTTACTATTATTTATACTATTTTAACTAATCGTATAAATATTTAAAAAATCATTTAAATGCAGATTGATATAAAATAAAAAATAAAAAAATAATTTCTACCCTTGAAAGTTTTAAAAAAGATCCCTATATTTAAATTGAGACAATACATTTTAAAAAATTATATTTCAAATATTCATTATATTATTTTTACAGGAGAATTATCATATGAAAATTCGTCCATTACATGATCGTGTACTTGTTAAACGACAAGAAGTAGAATCAAAATCTGCTGGTGGAATTGTATTGACGGGTTCTGCTGCAGGAAAATCAACTCGAGGCACAGTAACTGCTGTAGGAAAAGGTCGTGTATTAGATAATGGAGAAATTAAACCATTAGATGTACAAGTGGGTGATATTGTAATTTTTAATGAAGGTTATGGTGCAAAAACAGAAAAAATTGATAATGAAGAATTATTAATTTTAAATGAAAGTGATATTTTAGCAATTGTTGAATAGTCAACTAAACTCTAATATTATGCTATATTCGTTAAAAATTTATTAAAGGAAATATCAAATGGCCGCGAAAGATGTAAAATTTGGAAATGAAGCTCGAATTAAAATGCTTCGTGGAGTAAATGTATTAGCAGATGCAGTAAAAGTTACTTTAGGTCCAAAAGGTAGAAATGTTGTTTTAGATAAATCTTTTGGTGCTCCTAGTATCACAAAAGATGGTGTATCTGTAGCGCGTGAAATTGAATTAGAAGATAAATTCGAAAATATGGGCGCTCAAATGGTAAAAGAAGTTGCATCAAAAGCAAATGATGCAGCAGGAGATGGAACTACTACAGCAACTTTATTAGCACAATCTATAGTTAATGAAGGTTTAAAAGCAGTAGCTGCTGGCATGAATCCTATGGATCTTAAACGTGGAATTGACAAAGCTGTTATTAGCGCAGTAGAAGAATTAAAGAATTTGTCTGTTCCATGTTCTGATTCTAAAGCTATTACTCAAGTTGGAACTATTTCAGCTAATGCAGATGAAAAAGTTGGAGTTCTAATTGCTGAAGCAATGGAAAAAGTAGGTAATGATGGAGTAATTACAGTAGAAGAAGGAACTGGTTTGCAAAATGAATTAGAAGTAGTTAAAGGGATGCAATTTGATAGAGGTTATTTATCTCCATATTTTATTAATAAACCAGAGACTGGTATTGTCGAATTAGAAAATCCATATATTTTAATGGCTGACAAAAAAATTTCTAATGTACGTGAAATGCTACCAATATTAGAATCTGTGGCAAAATCAGGGAAGCCATTATTAATTATTTCAGAAGATTTAGAAGGTGAAGCTTTAGCTACTTTAGTAGTTAATTCTATGCGCGGAATTGTAAAAGTTGCAGCAGTAAAAGCGCCTGGATTCGGTGATCGTCGTAAAGCAATGTTACAGGATATTTCTATCCTTACTAATGGAGCTGTGATTTCTGAAGAATTAGCTATGGAATTAGAAAAATCTACTTTAGAAGATTTAGGTCAAGCAAAACGTGTTGTAATTACGAAAGATACAACTACAATTATTGGTGGTGTAGGAGAAAAACGTAGCATTCAAAGTCGAATTAGTCAAATTCGTCAAGAAATTCAAGAAGCTACTTCGGATTATGATAAAGAAAAGTTAAATGAACGTTTAGCAAAATTATCCGGAGGAGTTGCAGTATTAAAAGTAGGAGCAGCTACAGAAGTAGAAATGAAAGAAAAGAAAGCACGTGTTGAAGATGCATTACATGCAACTCGAGCTGCTGTAGAAGAAGGAGTAGTAGCTGGAGGTGGTGTAGCATTAGTTCGTGTAGCAGGAAAGATATCTCATTTACGCGGTCAAAATGAAGATCAAAACGTTGGTATTCGAGTAGCTTTACGTGCTATGGAAGCTCCATTACGTCAAATTGTTTCAAATTCAGGAGAAGAGCCTTCTGTAGTTACTAATAATGTAAAAGATGGAAAAGGTAACTATGGTTACAATGCTGCTACTGATCAATATGGTGATATGATAAATTTTGGAATATTAGATCCTACTAAAGTTACACGTTCTGCTTTACAATATGCCGCATCTGTAGCAGGTCTTATGATTACAACAGAATGTATGGTTACTGATTTGCCAAAAGAAGATAAATCTTCTGATTCCAATTCTGCTCCTGCAGGAGGCATGGGTGGTATGGGTGGAATGATGTAATCAAGTTATTTGATTTTTATGATTTTAAATTAATTTAAAAATTATCTTTCCTCAGATGCATAGATCTGAGGAAAGTATTAAATAGAAGTTAAAAATCATCAATTATATATGTTATTAATTAAAACAATATTACAATAATATATAAATATAATATATACATTAAAATTATGATAAAAATGTATTGTAGTAATAATTTTCGTATAGGTTGTAAAATTATATTTGAAAAAGAACCATGTTTAATAGAATCTAGTGAATTTGTTAATCCAGGTAAAGGTCAAGCATTCGTACGTGTAAAAATAAGAAAATTGTTAACTCAACAACTTATAGATAAAACATTTAAATCGACAGATTATTTAGAAATAGCAGATGTAAAAGAATATGTTTTATCTTATTTATATAATGACGGTTATTTTTGGTATTTTATAAATAATAATTCTTTTGAAGAATTATCGGTAGAAAAAAAAATTATTGGTGTTAATAAAAAATGGTTATTAGCACAAGATACTTGTACTATAACGTTATGGAATAATGAACCTATTGCAGTGATGCCTAACAATTTTGTTAATATTAAAGTAATAAGTGTAGAAAAAAGCTTAAAAGGCAATACAGTAAATGTTAGAAATACAAAATTAGCAACATTAATCACCGGGGCTATTGTAAAAGTGCCATTATTTATTCAGACTGGATCTTTAATTAAAATAGATACAAGATCCGGTCAATATATATCTCGAGTAAAATAAAAATATTTAATATTCGTTTCCTTTAACATACTGTCTATAACTATCCCATTCAAATGTTAACCATAAACTATTTCCTAAACGCATTCTATCGATTACTCTTTCACCTAATAAATTTTTCATGCCTTTATGATCTAAATTGGATAACATACCAGTAGAACGTTTAGATGATGATCTTCTGTCAACTATTTGATTGATAATCACTTTTTCGTAACGAGATTCAGTTTGCATCCCAATTTCATCAATCATTAATAAATCAACACTACTGAGATTATGTAATAAATTCTCTTCAGTTATATTACTCATTCCATTGAATGTTCCTTTTATATTTGACATCAAATCAGCTACTGTAACAAGTAAAATACTTTTTCCATGTAAAATTAAATAGTTTCCTATTGCTGATGCTAAGTGATTTTTTCCAGTTCCAGGTTTGCCTGAAAAAATAAAACTAGCAATATTATCATTAAATTTTTCAGCATATTTTTTTGATGCTATCAGTACTTTTCTTTGTCCATCGTGTTCGATTTTATAATTGTCAAATGAACAATTCATATATAATTCACGAATACCTGATCTTCCTAAAATACGTTGCATTTTCATAGCTTTATTTGCACGTAATATTGATTCAGAAGAAATTCTTCCTTGTTCTTGATTCCAAGCAAGTAAATCTGCATCATTATCAAATTTAGGTTTAATATTTTTCGGCATTAAGCGTTGAAGACGTTTCAAGAAGTCAGTAGAAAATATCATTATTTACCTCGAAATCCATATGGTACTGTTTGATCAGGGGTTGGTATAGATGTAATATCTCGTTTTTTTGGTAGTGTATATTGAATTGATCTACTTTTTTGTAGACTTCTAGCTAATTTTTGTTGCCATTGTATGTGATAAAAAAAGCACCCTTCTGCTTCCCAATAAGAAATAAAAGCAGCTAATTCTGATTTAGATACTTCTTCAGTTAAAATAATACCCCATAAAGCCGCTTGACGTATAAAATTTTTATCAGGTCTCCAATGTGAATGCATAGAAAATTTTTTATTTATATTTATTGTTTTAATATTTTTATGATTTGTTAAATTATATTGTGAATTAAATATTTTATTGAATGTTTTAGGAGTAATGACATAAAAAATAGTCGAATTATTTTCTAATATTTCAATTATACCTTTATTAGCATGTTCTATTATTTTCGTTGGATTTTGACAAAATATATCAATATTAATTTTATCAGAAACTAAAATTTTCATAAATATTTTACCTGATGTCATTTATAATTTTTTAAATAGTAGTTGTGTATTATTTATTTCATCAAAAATGTTTTATATTTTTATTTATTAACAATATATAAATAATATTCTATTTGATTCTGATTTTTTTGTTTATATAATATCCAATTATTTGGTATAGTAAGGGATTTATTTTTTTCTTGTTCTATATAAATAATTGAATTTTTTTTTGTCCATTTTTTATTGTCTAATAAGTGAATAGTTTTTTCAACTAATCCTTGATAATAAGGAGGATCAATAAAAATTATATCATAGGGTGTACCAGTTTTTTTTAACCAATGTAATGTATTAGTGCATATAATTTCTGCATTGGATATATTTAGTATTTTTATATTTTTTTTGAGATTCCAGAATGTTTTTTTTTCTATTTCCAATAAAGTGAGAAATTTTGCGTAGCGCGATATAGCTTCAATTCCAAGAGCGCCACTACCAGAAAAACAATCAAGACATTTTGCATTTTTAATATCTTTAGATAACCATTGAAATAGTGTTTCTCGTATTTTATTAGTAGTAGGACGTAAATTATAATAATTATTAAAATATATTTTTCTACCTTTAAATTTTCCAGAAATAATGTAGACTTTTCCATTTCTTTTACAAAAAGAATTATACATGTTATTAGGCTATTTTATTAATAATACAATTATTTTTAATTGTTAATAATTTTACAATTAATATTGTAATTAAATTTAACTTGTAAGTTTTAATTATAAACATCATACTTAATTAATTAATTAAGGTAAATAAATATGAAGAGTAATAAAAAAGATAATTTTTTTTCTTGGTTCAGTTCTAAAATAAAAAAAGAAAAAACAAAAGATATTATACAAAACAATAATAAAAAAAAAAATAATATAGCTATATTAAATAAAATTGATAATTATATTGATGACAATGTTACAGATAATACAATTATAAAAACTAATTTTTTTTCACGATTAAAAAAAGGTTTAACAAAAACAAAGCAATTATTACATAATAGCATTAATAATATTTTTTTATCAAAAACTATAGATGATGCTCTTTTTGAAGAATTAGAAGAAAAAATGTTACTTGCTGATATTGGAATCAAGACTAGTAATCGAATTATTAGTAATTTAATACAAGATGTCAATCGCATAGATTTAAAGAATTCTAAAAAAATTTACTTTTTATTAAAACAAAATATGTATAATATTTTAAAAAAAGTAGAAATTCCTTTAGAAATTACAGATCATCAACCTTTTGTTATTTTAGTAGTAGGAGTAAATGGAACAGGAAAAACGACCACTATAGGTAAATTAGCAAAAAAATATAAATCTGAAGGAAAATCTGTCATGTTAGCTGCGGCAGATACATTTCGAGCAGCTGGAATAGAACAATTACAAATATTAGGAAAAGCACATAATATACCAGTAGTAGCACAAAATTCTGGTTCAGACCCAGCAGCAGTAATTTTTGATGCAGTTAAATCAGCGAAATCAAAAAAAGTAGATATATTAATTATTGATACTGCTGGAAGATTGCATAACAATTTGCATTTAATTGAAGAGTTAAAAAAGATTGTTAGAGTTACTAAAAAGCTAGATGTATCTGCTCCACATGAAATAATGTTAATTATTGATGCTTGTAATGGACAAAATACTATTAAACAAACAGAGATTTTTCATAAAGCATTAAATTTAACTGGTATAGTGATTACTAAATTAGATGGAACTGCGAAGGGAGGAGTTATTTTTGCATTAGCAGATAAATTTAACATTCCAATTCGTTATATTGGTATTGGAGAAAATTCTAAAGATTTAGGTATTTTTAATAGTGATGAATTTATTCATGCGCTATTCTTAGAATAAAAGAATATTTTTAAATAAAATTTGAATTTTATAAAAATTTAATAAATTATTTTTTATAAATCTTTGATTTATATTTTTAATTACAGTATTATACATTATAAGTCCCACATATTAATAATTCAGTCTATATAATTCATTGATGCGGGAATTGAAATGATTAACAAAGTACAGATTTTATCTGTAACACCACCAAGTAATTTAGATGCATATATCAGAATAGCTAATTTATGGCCCATGCTATCTATTGAAGAGGAAAAAATACTTACTACACGATTACGTTATAATGGCGATTTAGATGCTGCAAAAACTTTAATTTTATCTCATCTCCGATTTGTTATCCATATTTCACGTAACTATTCAGGATATGGCTTGCTTCAATCTGATCTTATACAAGAAGGAAATATAGGATTAATGAAAGCAGTACGTAAATTTAATCCAGAAATAGGAGTTCGTCTTGTATCTTTTGCTGTTCACTGGATTAAATCAGAAATACATGAATATGTTTTACGTAATTGGCGTATTGTAAAAGTCGCAACAACAAAATCTCAAAGAAAGTTGTTTTTTAATTTAAGAAAAACTAAAAAAAGATTAGGTTGGTTTAATGAAGAAGAAATTAAAATCGTTGCCCAAGAGTTGGGAGTGAGTAAAAAAGATGTCAGAGAAATGGAATCACGCATGTCTGCTCAAGATGTGACTTTTAATCCATTACCAGATGAAGACTGTGATGGTAAAATTAATGTTTCTATGCAATATTTAGAAGATAAAAAATCTAATTTTGCTAATGATGTAGAACAAGATAATTGGGATAAACATGCAACTTATAAACTAAGTAATGCGTTATCACGATTAGATGAACGTAGTCGAAATATAATTTATGCACGTTGGTTAGATAAAAATCATAAAAATACTTTACAGACGATTGCAGACCATTATGGCATTTCTGCAGAAAGAGTAAGACAGTTAGAAAAAAATGCAATGAAAAAATTAAAAATAGCTATAGAAAATTAAATTAAAAAAATAATTAAAATGTGATGTTTTTTATATTATTACGGAGTATGAGATTAAGTTGTGTTAAATAGAAAACTCATACTCTTTAAAAATTTGGAATTGATAATAAACTGCATATAATTTAATCAACATTTTTATGAAACAGTAACTGATTTAGCAAGATTTCTTGGTTGATCAATATTTTTACCTTTTATTAAAGCAATATAATAAGCTAGTAATTGTAAAGGAACAACATAACAAATAGGAGCGATTAATTCTTCTATATGTGGTAGTTTTATAATATTTATATTATCTTCATAGTCAAATTTTTGATCAGATAAAATATAAACTATACCTCCTCTAGCAGAAATTTCTTTAATATTTTGTTGATTTTTTAATAATAATGAATTTTTAGGAGCTATCATAATCACTGGCATATTTTCATCGATTAATGCAAGAGGGCCATGTTTAAGTTCTCCAGATGCATAGGCTTCAGCATGAATATAAGAAATTTCTTTAAGTTTTAAAGCTCCTTCTATAGCAATAGGATATTGATCTCCTCTTCCAAGAAATAATATATTATTTTTATTTGATAAATTTTGAGCTATATTTTTTATATCCTGTGTTTTTTTTAAAATCTCCTGAATTTTTTGTGGTAAATTTTGTATTGTTTTTATAATTGCTTTTGAAGTATTATCATTAATTTTTTTTAAAGTAATAATTTTAGCAATTAACATTAGTAGTACAGTTAATTGAGTAGTAAAAGATTTAGTTGAAGCAACTCCAATTTCTAAACCAGCTTTAGTTAATATATAACAATCTGATTCTTTAACTAATGATGATCCTTCCATATTGCAAATAGTTAAATTTCCTAAATAATTTAGATTTTTAGAATATCTTAATGCTGATAGTGTATCAGCTGTTTCTCCTGATTGAGATAACGTAATAAATAAACTATTTTTTCTAACAACTAATTTTCTTGATGAAAATTCAGATGCTATTTCTACATCACAAGGTATATTAGCTAGTGATTCAAACCAATATTTTGCTACCATAGCAGCATTATATGAAGTACCACATGCTACTATGTGAATATGTTCTGTATTAATCAATAAATTATCTTTTTCTAGATCTAATTCATCAAAATGTATTGTTTCATTATCTTTTAAGCGATTTTTTAAAGTGTTTTGAATAGAATAAGGTTGTTCATATATTTCTTTTTCCATATAATAATGATATTTACCTTTTTTTATAGATTTATATTTTATTGTAGATACAATTTCTTTTCTATTAATTTTAATATTATATTTATTAAATATATCAATTTTATTATTTTTAATAATAGCAATATCACCTTCTTCTAAATATATAAAACGTTTTGTTACATGCAATAATGCAATTTGATCTGATGCAATAAAATTTTCTTCTATTCCTAGTCCTATGACTAATGGACTACCAGATCGTATTGCAATTAATTTTGATGGGTTATTTTTATCCATTACAACCATGCTATAATTACCATATAATTTTTTAATACTATTTTGTATCACTTCTTTTAGACAATATTTTTTTTTATTTTGCTCCCAATGTAATAAATGAGCAATTACTTCTGTATCAGTATCTGAATAAAATTGATATCCTTGTTTTTTTAAAAAAACGCGTAGTATAGAAAAATTTTCAATTATTCCGTTATGTACAATAATAATGTTTGATGAAATATGTGGATGAGTATTTTCTGTTGAAACTTTTCCATGGGTCGCCCATCGGGTATGAGCAACACCAATATTTCCTGATATTTTCATGCTATTAATTTTTTTTATAAGTGCATTAACTTTTCCAACACAACGAATTCTAATAATATTGTTTTGATTATCTATTATTGCTAAACCTGAAGAATCATATCCTCGATATTCTAACTTTTTCATTCCATTAATGAGAATATTAGTAATATTACGTTTTGTTACTGCAGCAATGATACCACACATATTCGCTCCTTTTATTATTTAATAAAAATATGTTGTTTATTAGAAATTGATAACCTATTTACTTAATGCATCTGTATAATTATTTTTTATGAAATTTTTGGCTTTTTTTCCAATTTTTTTTATAGATTTGTTCTTTTTTATCATATACTAAACATTTGACGTTCACATCTTTTTTAACCGTTGTCCCGGCTGCAATAGTTGTATTTTTTATAATTTTTATAGGAGCAATTAATTGTGTATTAGCCCCTATAAATACATTATTACCAATAATTGTTTTAAATTTATTAACACCATCATAATTACACGTAATACTTCCAGCTCCAAAATTTACTTTAGAACCAAGCTCAGCATCACCTATATAACTTAAATGTTTTACTTTAGATTTTTTTTGAATAATACTATTTTTTATTTCAACAAAATTTCCTATTTGCACATGTTTATCTAATATAGTATTAGATTTGATATGAGAGAAAGGTCCTATTATACAATTTTTTCCTATTTTACAATTTTCGATAATTGTATATGCCTGAATATGTGTTTTGCTATTAATACTACTATTTTTAATAATACATCCAGGGCCAATTTTAACATCATCACCTAAAATAACATGGTTTTCAATGATTACAGATGTATCTATTTCAACATTTTTCCCGTGTTTTAATGTCCCTCGTAAAATAAAATGAGAAGAATCTTTTAATATAACTCCATTATTAAGTAATGTATTGATTTGTTTTTTTTGTAAAATATTTTCTAAAATAGACAATTGTAGTTTATTATTTACGCCTAATATTTCGTCTTGATTTAATGGTTGTATTGTTTTTATAGAACAATTTTCAAAATAGGCTAAAGCAATAATATCTGTTGCATAAAATTCTTTATTTTTATTTTTATTATTAATTTTTTTTAACCATCTTTTTAAATCTTGACTTTGTGCAATAAATGTTCCAGAATATATTTCCTTGATATTTTTTTGTTTCTCATTTGCATCTTTTTCTTCAACTATGCCACTAACTTTTCCTTTTTTTCGTAAGACACGTCCATATCCATAAGGATTATTAACTTTCATAGTTAATAAACTAATTTGAGAGATTTTTTTGGCATGTTTTAATTTTTTTATTGATTCAATAGATATTAAAGGAACATCTCCAGATAATACTAAAATATCTTCATTATTAATAATATTTTTGATAGCTAATAATATTGCATGACCAGTTCCTTTTGGATTTTTTTGAATAACCCATTCGATAGGAATATTATTACAATTAGATACCATAATTTTTTTTTTATTATTCCATACTAATATAATTTTTTTAGGTTTAATAGATCTAGCAGTATGAATAACATGATCTAAAATTGTTTTTCCTCCTAAGTAATGTAATACTTTAGGATAGTTTGATTGCATTCTAGTGCCTTTTCCAGCAGCAAGTATTACTACAATAATTTTTTGTTTTAACATAAATATCCTTTTATGGATGTTTTATAATATAGCTATCAATAAAAATATTGTATTAAAAGCAAATGAATAATTGTATATCTTTTAATATTTTTATTATATTAATATTGATATACATGACATTTTAATAAACATGAATATATAAAATATATTTTGATTAGGTTATTTGTATGTACAAAGTAATTGTTTTCGATTTAGATGGAACTTTATTATCTTCAAAAAATAAAATTACAAAATATACTCAACAAGTTATAGATATTTTAAGAACAAAAAAGAAATTATATTTTATTTTAGCTACAGGTCGTCACTATATAGATGCTATTAAAATAAAAGATATTTTAAAAATTAACTCGTTTATGATTACATCAAATGGAGCTAAAATTTATGATTTAAATAATAAATTAATATTTAGTGATACTTTAAATGACAATATTGCTTCAGTACTATGTCAAATTGTATATCAAGAACCAGATATTATTACTCATATACATCAAAATGATCAATGGTATATAAATAATCAAAATATAAAAAATCGGTTTTTACCAGATTATTCATTATTAAAATATCAATATTTTCATCCTAATTTTTTAGTTTATAAAAATATTAGTAAAATTTTTTTTACAAGCTATAATCATCAAAAATTATATATTCTTAGAAAAAAAATTATTGACTTATTTCAGAAAAATGTTTGTATTAATTTTTCAGATTCTGCTTGCCTAGAAATTACATCTGAAAAAAGTTCTAAAGGTTATGGATTACAATTAATATCGCATTTATTAAAAATATCTTTAGATAATTTTATTGCCTTTGGTGATGGCATGAATGATAAAGACATGTTAACTATTGTTGGAAAATCATATATTATGAAAAATGCAGATATAAATCTAAAAAATTCCTGTCCACACATTGAAATTATAGATAGCAATGATAATAATGGTGTAGCAGAATGTTTGTATAATCTGTTTATTAGAAAACAAAATATAGTATAAATTTTAAATGATTTTGATAATTGTTTAATAGTGATACTCTTCTAATAAGTATTTATTATATAACATATAGTCTATTAATCATTATAAGATACAAGTTTATAACATAAATAAATTGTTTTATAATTAATCTTTTATTATATATGTCCTAATTTAATCTTTTCTGAAATTTATTTTTATTTATTAAATATGTAATATTAATTTATTATTTAAATTATATTCTATTTTATAATATAAAATGAAAATTATATTTTTATATAATTATTAGAATATAATAAATTTATCTTTTATATTAATAATATATATGATTTAAGAAAGTTATAAAGAATATTATTATAGTATATCTATTACTGAATAGATCAATGTGTTTATAATTTTATCAATATAATATTTTAAGAAAAATATTATTTTTAGAATCAAAAATAATTTTTTAAATGATATCTATTTTATTAAATCAATCAATGGAAAATATAAATATTAATAATATAACAATATATAACTCTTAACATATGGTTAAATAATATTTTTATATTTGATTAGATATATTAAAATATTATTAAATATATTATTTATACAATACAAATAAAATACTTTTTTAAAACAATATATTAAATAAAATGGTTATTTTATAATCAATTATTAAGATTGTAATTATTTATAATTAATTAAATTAATTAGATAATACTCAGTGAGTGTCATTAAATATACATTTGATTGAACTTAATAAATATTTTTAATGTAAATATGATATTTGAATGAATTAATTTTTTTGTAACATTATTGTATTTTAATCACCAATTATTTATAGTTAATAATTTTTTATAATACTACAATTATATAAGATACTCTAAAATATAGTAAATTGTATATTTTATATAAATTTTAAGAAATCATTAAGTTATTAATCATAGGATATTTACAATGATCATTTTAAATCATATTCTCGGATTTCCAAGAATAGGTTTGCATCGTGAGTTAAAAAAAGCTCAAGAAAAATATTGGTCTGGCAATTTAACTTCTAATGAACTTATACTAGAAGGCTCTAAAATTAGACAGAAAAATTGGGAGACACAAAAAAAATCAGGGATTGACTATATACCTGTTGGAGATTTCGCTTGGTATGATCATGTTTTAACAACAACTATGATGTTAGGAAATATTCCAAACAGACATTTGATTAATTCTAATAGTGATATTGACATAGATTGTTTATTTCGTATAGCGAGAGGTTGTGCTCCAGATATTTCTGCATCAGAAATGACTAAATGGTTTAATACTAATTATCATTACATTGTTCCAGAATTTTACAAAAATACAGTATTTAAGTTTTCTTGGAAGCAAATTTTGGATGAAGTAGATGAAGCATTAGCATTAGGATATAAAGTTAAACCAATAATTTTAGGTCCTATTACATATCTTTGGTTAGGAAAAGTTAAAGGAGAATACTTTGATCGTTTAAATATATTACAAGATATCATTCCAGTTTATCAGTACCTTTTAAAACAATTATTAAATAGAGGTATTGATTTTGTACAAATAGATGAACCTGCTTTAGTCTTAGAATTACCTAAAAAATGGCAAGATGCTTATTATAGTGTTTATGAGCATTTGAATATAGGTGTTAAATTATTACTTACAACCTATTTTGATAGCATTCAACATAATATGCATTTTATTCGACACTTACCAGTTCAAGGTATTCATATTGATTTAACATGTGGAAAATATGATTTAATAAATTTTATTTCAAAAATACCACAAGAATGGATGTTATCTTTAGGTGTAATTAACGGTAGAAATATTTGGCGTGCTGATCTTATAAAATGGTTTAAATTAATTTATCCTATTTTAAAAAATAGTCGTAAAGATATATTAATTGGCTCATCTTGTTCATTATTGCATACCCCTATTGATTTAAAAATAGAATCCAATTTAGATGTAGAAGTACAAAATTGGCTGGCTTTTGCTGTGCAAAAATGTCAAGAATTAAAATTATTATCTGATGCGTTAAATACTAATAATATAGATTTAATCCAAACATGGAGCTTGCCAATTCATAATCGTATTTTTTCAAATAAAGTAAATAATATTGCAGTAAAAAAACGCTTATCAAATCCTTTAAATTATCAATATCAACGTGCTGATGTCTATCATATTCGTTCTTTAGAGCAAAGTAAAAAGTTTAATTTTCCTATATTACCTACAACAACTATTGGTTCTTTTCCTCAAACTGTTGATATCAGAAAAGTACGAAGTGATTTTAAATTAGGATTAATTAGCGAACAAGAATATCATGAAAATATCAAAAATCATATTAAAAAAGTTATTAAAATACAAGAAGAATTAGATATTGATGTTTTAGTTCATGGTGAATCTGAAAGAAATGATATGGTAGAATATTTTGGTGAACATTTAGATGGATTTGTATTTACAGACAATGGATGGGTACAAAGTTATGGTTCACGTTGTGTTAAACCTCCTATTATTATCGGAGATGTTAGTCGCATTAAACCTATTACTATAAAATGGTCTAAATATGCTCAATCTTTAACAAAAAAACCTGTTAAAGGCATGTTAACAGGACCAGTAACAATTTTATTATGGTCATTTCCAAGGGAAGATATTTCATTAAAAGAAATTGCAACACAAATAGCATTTGCATTACGCGATGAAGTATTAGATTTAGAAAAAGAAAAAATAGAAATTATTCAAATTGATGAGCCAGCATTACGAGAAGGTTTACCTTTACATAAAAGTGCTTGGTCTGAATATTTATCATGGGCTGTGAAAACATTTCAACTAAGCTCGTCAAGCGTCAAAAATACTACACAAATTCATACACATATGTGTTATTCTGAATTTAATGATATTATAGATTCTATTTCTTTATTAGATGCAGATGTAATTACTATTGAAACAGCTCGATCAGATATGAAATTATTAAAATCATTTCAAAAATTTAAATATCTTAATGAAGTCGGTCCTGGTATATATGATATTCATTCTTCTAATATACCTAGTATAGATTTAATTTGTAAATTATTAAATGCTGCAAGAGCATATATTCCTTTCAAACGTTTATGGGTTAATCCAGATTGTGGTTTAAAAACAAGAAATTGGGATGAAGTAATATTATCTTTAAAAAATATGGTAAAATCGGCGAAAAAAATTCGAGATCAAATTCAAAAAAATTAACAAAATTAATTGCTAACATAATATTAAATCATCTTTTAGAATATTTCAAAATCTAAATGATGATTTAATGTTGATAAATTTTATTTAAATAATAGTAATAGTATTTTTTATATTCCATTTGATTATTTTAAATAAAATTAAATTAAAAATTTTATTTTTTGTTTTTCTTAAAAAATATAATTAATGTTTAAAATGACGCTTATTAGTAAAAATCATTGCTATATTATGTTCATTTGCAGATTGAATAATTTCTTGATCGCGTATTGATCCTCCTGGTTGAATAATACAACTAATACCAATAGAAGCTGCGCTATCAATACCATCTCTAAACGGGAAAAAAGCATCAGAAGCCATAGTAGCTCCAAAAGTATTATAACCTTGATCTTGTGCTTTTATATTTGCTAGTTTAGTAGAATCAATTCTGCTCATTTGACCTGCTCCTATACTAAGTGTGACTTGATTACGTCCATATACAATTGCATTTGATTTGACAAATTTAGCAACAGTCCAGCAAAAAATAGCATCTTTCAATTCTATTTGTGTTGGAATTCGCTGACTAACAATAGTCCATTTTTTATGATTTATATCATGTATATCATATTCTTGTACAAGTAATCCATTTGTAATTCTTTTTAAATCTAATCCTTTTATATTATTTTTAAATTCACCAGTAATTAATATTCTAATATTTTTTTTAGTTTTTAATATTTTTTCTGCTAATATATGAATTCCAGGAGCAATTATAACTTCAATAAATTGTGTATCAATGATAGCTTGAGCTGTTTTAATATCTAAAATATCGTTAAAAGCAATAATTCCACCAAATGATGAAATAGGATCAGCATGATATGCTGATAAATATGCGTCTAAAATGCAATTACTGGTTGAGACACCACATGGATTTCCGTGTTTCACAATAACACATGTTGGCTTTTTAAATTCTTTTACACATTCTAATGCGATATCAGCATCTATCATATTATTATATGATAAAGTTTTTCCTTGTATTTTTTGTGCAGTGCTAATTGTTCCATTTGGTAAGATATCTTGTTCTACATAAAAAGATGCTTTTTGATGATGATTTTCACCATATCTTAAATCTTGTTTTTTTATAAAAGAAAAATGTATTATTTTAGGAAATAAATTAGTATTATGTTGTTTATTAAAATTATTATTTTTAATAAAATATTCTGAAATAATTTTTTCGTAAGATGATGTATATGCAAAGGCTTTAGATGCTAAATTAAACCTTGTTTTTATGTCCATAGTATTGTTTTGAATAGATGCAATGATATTGTTAATATCATTAACATCTACAATAATAATAACATTTTGATAGTTTTTTGCCGCTGCTCGTACTAATGTAGGGCCTCCAATATCAATATTATTTATAGCATCATTAATATTATCTTGTGACATACTCGTTTTTTTATTTTCAAAAGGATAAAAATTCACAATAACTATATCTATAGGTACAATATGATATAGCTTCATAATTTGTTCATCTTTGTCTGTTCTTCTTAAAATACCACCCATAATTTTAGGATGTAAAGTTTTTATACGTCCATTCATAATTTCAGGAAACTTTGTATAATCTGATATTTTTGTTACTGGTATATTATTTTTTTTTAAAATATCTGCAGTGCCATTGGTTGAAAATAATTTTATTTCATTTTTAATTAATTTTTTTGCAATTGTTACAATATTTGTTTTATCTGACACACTAATTAAAGCATTTTTTATAAGATTGTTTGGTAACATAATAGATTTTCTTTTTTTAAAAAACTAAATAATTTATTATATAATATCAAGATATTATTTTAATATTTATACTTGTTGAAGAAATATTTATATTTTAAAAATTAATAACATTAAATATCATATTGTGTATATGAGGGGCATTATGCCCCTATAAATATTTTGCAGATTATTAAATTATGATGATCATTTAATTGCATTTTTTAACGTTTTACCAGATGTAAAACTTGGCACTTTAGTAGCAGGAATTTGTATTTCTTTACCTGTTTGAGGGTTTCTTCCTATACGAGATGATCTTAAATTAACTTTAAAGGTACCAAAACCAACTATTTGTACAGATTCTCCTTTTTTTAAAGAGTCAATAATAGTAGATAATGTGGTGTCTAAGGTGAGTTTAGCTTGTGTTTTAGATACATTGGATTTTTTAGATATTACATTAATTAATTGAGTTTTATTCATTATTTTTCCTTTTATTTTAATATAAAAAATAATAATTTATTAATTCATTATTTTATAAATTTAGATAGAAAATTTTATTTGCAAAATATATTATTTATATTTTACGTTTTGTAATACATATTAAATGTAAAAGAAAACATATAATTTTTTTGTATTGTATGAATGAATATTTATCTTATGAAAACAAATATAAAAAAAGAAGATTTTTTGAAAATTCATTAATTATAGATATTAAACTATATAATATATATTAAAATTATTAAAAAATATTATTATTTTAAATATAATAAAATATTGATTTTTAAAAATGAAGCGTGTATTAAATATTTTAAAAATTTAATGTTTTAAATCCGTTATTTATATTTTATTATAATATAAAATAAATAATTTTAAGAACAATTAACAGATTAAAAATAATTCTCTTAATAATATTATCATTTCAACTATTATATTTTTATGAGGCTGCTTTTAGAAGCAGCCATAAGTTAAATATGTATCAAAATATTCGTTATAAACTAAACATATTTTTTATTTTTCTGTAAGAGTGGAATTTAATAATTCTGAAAGACTAGCAGAAGCTTCTTCAGCATTAAATTGAGAACTACTAACTATTGGATTGTTATGTTTTTTTTGTCTACGATTAAAGCGTTCTGTATGATATGCATATCCCGTTCCTGCAGGAATTAAACGTCCTACAATAACATTTTCTTTTAAACCTCTAAGTTCGTCTTTTTTCCCTGCTACTGCAGATTCTGTTAATACTCTTGTTGTTTCTTGAAAAGAAGCGGCTGATACAAATGATTCTGTTGCAAGTGATGCTTTTGTAATTCCTAATAAATCTCTTAAAAAACTTGCAGGTATTTTTTTATTTTTTTCTAAAATACGATTAGCAATTTTAATTCGAGAAAACTCAACTTGTTCACCTTCTAAAAAAATTGAATCTCCTGATTTCACTATAGTAGCTTTTCTTAACATTTGTCTAATTATAACTTCAATATGTTTATCATTAATCTTTACACCTTGAAGTCGATATACTTCTTGCACTTCATTAACAATATATTTTGTAACTGCTTCCACGCCTCTTAGCCTTAAAATATCATGTGGAGATTCTGGACCATCAGATATAATATCTCCTTTTTCTACTCTTTCTCCTTCAAAGACATTTAATTGCCTCCATTTTGGAATCATTTCTTCATATGAATCATTTCCGTTAACAGGAGTAATAATTAATCTTCTTTTTCCCTTAGTTTCTTTTCCAAAAGATATAATACCATTAATTTCTGCTAAAATTGCTGATTCTTTTGGTCGTCTAGCTTCAAATAAATCTGCTACTCTTGGGAGACCACCAGTAATATCTTTAGTTCCTCCTGATTCTTGTGGTACTCTTGCTAATGTGTCACCAGAACTAATTTTTACACCATCTTCAAGTTGTACAATAGCTTTTCCAGGTAAAAAGTATTGTGCAGGCATATCTGTTCCTGAAATTAATACATCATTACCGCTAATATCAGTAATCTTCAATGCTGGTCTTAAATCTTTTCCAATTGACATTCTTTCTGCTGTATCTAATATAACTATAGAAGATAAACCTGTTAATTCATCAGCTTGCCTTGTAATACTTTGCCCATCTATCATGTCTATAAATCGCACAAAACCATTTACTTCAGTGATAACTGGAATAGTATGTGGATCCCATTTTGCGACAGTTTCACCTGAATGTACTTTTTCACCATCTCCTTTGGCCATAACGGCTCCATAAGGAACTTTATAGCTTTCTTGAGTTCGACCAAAATGATCAATAATGTTTAATGCAACATTTCTTGAAGTAATAATAATTTTTCCATCAGAGTTTTTGACAGATTTAGCATTATTCAAGTGAATTATACCCTGAGTTCTAACTTGAATACTAGATTCTGCTGCTGCTCTTGATGCAGCTCCTCCAATATGAAAAGTTCGCATAGTTAATTGCGTTCCAGGTTCTCCGATAGATTGAGCTGCAATTACTCCTATCGCCTCTCCTTTATTGACTAAATTACCACGAGCTAAATCACGACCATAACAATAAGCACATACACCAAAATCAGTATCACAGTTGACCACTGATCTAACTTTAACAGTATCTATAGAGTTTTTTTGTAGCAAATCACATAATTGTTCATTAAGTAATGTATTTCGTTTAATTAAAGTATTTTTAGTATTAGGAATATTAATGTCATTTGCGGTAACTCTCCCTAATACTCTTTCGCGTAAAGGCTCTTTAACGTCTCCTCCTTCAATTAATGGTGTCATTACAATGCCTTCATATGTTTGACAATCATCTTGTGTGATAACTAAATCTTGTGCAACATCTACTAAACGACGTGTTAAATATCCAGAATTAGCAGTTTTTAAAGCAGTATCTGCTAATCCTTTTCGTGCTCCATGAGTCGAAATAAAATATTGTAATACATTCAAGCCTTCTCGAAAATTAGCTGTTATTGGTGTTTCAATAATAGAACCATCAGGTTTAGCCATTAAACCTCTCATGCCAGCTAATTGACGAATTTGTGCAGCAGAACCTCGTGCTCCTGAATCTGCCATCATAAATATACTGTTAAAAGATGTTTGTTTTTGCCTAATACCTGTTTTATTTATTACCGATTCTGTAGATAAATTTTTCATCATAGCTTTTGCTACACGTTCATTTGCTGCGGCCCAAATATCAATAACTTTATTATATCTTTCACCTGCTGTAACTAAACCTGATTGAAATTGTTCTTGTATTTCTGCTACTTCAATTTCTGCTTCATTAATAATATTTGCTTTTTTATCAGGTATAACCATATCATCAATACCAACCGAAGAACCTGATCGAGCTGCATAAGCAAAACCAGTATACATAATTTGATCTGCAAAAAATACAGTAGGTTTAATACCTAAAATCCGATAACAAGTGTTAAGCATTTTAGAAATATCTTTTTTTCCTAAAGTATGATTAATAATATTAAAAGGAAGTCCCTTAGGAATAATCATCCATAAAATTGCTCGTCCGATAGTGGTAGAAACGATTTTTTTTATTGCAGTAAAACTTTGATTTTCATTTTTTTTATATTCTACTATTCTTACTTTAACTGCAGCATGTAATTCGGCAATTCCTAAACGATATACTTTCTCTGCTTCATTAGCACTATTCAACAACATGCCTTCGCCTTTGCTGTTAATTTTTTCTCGAGTCATATAATATAAACCTAAAACAACATCTTGAGATGGAACAATAATTGGTTCTCCATTAGCTGGAGATAAAATATTGTTTGTCGACATCATTAATGCTCTAGATTCTAATTGTGACTCTAGAGTAAGAGGAACATGTACAGCCATTTGATCACCGTCAAAATCAGCATTATAAGCTGCACATACTAAAGGATGAAGTTGAATAGCTTTTCCTTCTATTAACACTGGTTCAAACGCTTGTATACCTAATCTATGCAAAGTAGGTGCTCGATTTAACAATACTGGATGCTCACGAATAACTTCATCTAAAATGTCCCATACTACTGATTCTTCTCTTTCTACCATTTTTTTTGCTGCTTTAATAGTAGTTGCTAATCCTCGTACTTCTAATTTGCCATATATAAATGGCTTAAATAACTCTAATGCCATTTTTTTAGGTAATCCACATTGATGTAAATGCAAATAAGGACCAACAGTGATTACTGAACGACCAGAATAATCTACACGTTTTCCAAGAAGATTTTGTCGAAATCTTCCTTGCTTGCCTTTAATCATATCAGCCAATGATTTAAGAGGTCTTTTATTAGAACCAGTAATTGCTCTTCCTCTTCTTCCATTATCCAATAATGCATCTACTGCTTCTTGTAACATTCTTTTTTCATTTCTTACAATAATATCTGGAGCTGATAAATCTAATAAACGTTTTAAACGATTATTTCTATTAATAACTCTGCGATATAAATCATTTAGATCTGATGTAGCAAATCTCCCTCCATCTAATGGTACTAACGGCCTTAGATCAGGAGGTAGTACTGGTAATACATTTAAAATCATCCATTCAGGTTTATTATGAGACTGAATGAACGATTCTAGTAATTTAATTCGCTTTGTTAATTTTTTTCTTTTTGTTTCAGAATTAGTTTCATTTAATTCTAATCTTAATGTATTACATACTTGTATTAAATTAATATCTTTCAATAAGAATTGAATTGCTTCTGCACCCATAGTTGCATGAAATTCATCTCCAAATTCTTCTAATGCATCTAAATATTGCTCTTCAGTTAAAATTTGATATTTTTCAAGATTTGTCATACCTGTTTCTATAACTACATAAGATTCAAAATATAATACTCTTTCAATATCTCTTAAAGGCATATCTAATAGTAATCCTATTCTTGATGGCAAGGATTTTAAAAACCAAATATGAGCTGTAGGAGATGATAATTCAATATGACCCATACGTTCACGTCTTACTTTACTTTGCGTTACTTCTACTCCACATTTTTCACAAATTACCCCTCTATGTTTTAATCTTTTATATTTTCCACATAAACATTCATAATCTTTGACTGGACCAAAAATACGAGCACAAAATAATCCATCTCGTTCAGGTTTAAATGTGCGGTAATTAATAGTTTCAGGTTTTTTAACCTCACCAAAAGACCAAGATCTAATCATATCTGGTGAAGCTAATGAAATTTTAATGGCATCAAAATCTTCATTTTTAGTTTGAGATTTAAGAAATTTTAGTAAATCTTTCACAAATTATCTCTCATTAGAGTAAAACTTTTTAAGATAGTTGATTTATAAATTTTTTTTGCAATTGAATGTCTATTATTATTCACCTTCTAATTCAATATTAATACCTAGAGAGCGAATTTCTTTTAATAAAACATTAAAAGATTCTGGCATACCAGGTTCCATTTGATGATTTCCATCAACAATATTTTTATACATTCTTGTTCTTCCATTAACATCATCAGATTTTACTGTTAACATTTCTTGTAATGTATAAGAAGCTCCATATGCTTCTAATGCCCAAACTTCCATTTCACCAAAACGTTGTCCGCCAAATTGAGCTTTTCCACCTAAAGGTTGTTGAGTGACTAGACTATAAGAACCAGTAGAACGAGCATGCATTTTATCGTCTACTAAATGATTTAATTTAAGCATATACATATAACCTACTGTAACAGGTCGTTCAAATTTTTCTCCTGTTCTTCCGTCAAAAAGTATAATTTGACCAGAAGTAGGTAAATTTGCAAATTGTAGCATTTGTTTTATTTCATGTTCTTGTGCTCCATCAAACACTGGAGTAGAAATAGGCAGGCCATGTTTAAAATTATTTGCTAAACATAATATTTCTTTGTCTGAAAATGTATCAAAGTTTATTTTTTGACGTAAATTATTACCTAAATTGAAAGCTTTTTGTATGAATTTACGTAATTTAAATATATTATTTTGAGTTTTTAACAAAGTATTTATTTGATCTCCAATTCCTTTTGCTGCCATACCTAAATGTGTTTCTAATATTTGTCCAATATTCATACGAGATGGAACACCTAAAGGATTTAAAACAATATCAACTGGGACACCTTTTTCATCATAAGGCATATCTTCAACTGGATTAATTTTAGAGATTACTCCTTTATTTCCATGTCTTCCTGCCATTTTATCACCAGGTTGAATTTGTCTTTTAACAGCTAAATATACTTTAACTATTTTTAAAATCCCTGGAGCAAGATCATCGCCTTGAGTAATCTTTTGACGTTTAATATTAATTTTTTTTTCAAATGTTAATTTTAATTCATTGTGTTGTTTTTCGAGTTTTTCTATTATTTTTTTTTTATTTTTTTCTTTTATTTCAATAGAAAACCATTTTTCATACGACATTGAATTAAGTTTTTCTGTATCAATATTAAAAGATATTAGTGTTTTTTTTATATGATTAAATAAACTGGATTCGAATATTTTAAATTCTTCTGTTAGATCTTTTGTTGCTTGTCTGATCTGCATATCTTCAATTTCTAAAGTTCGTTGGTCTTTTTTTACACCATCTCTTGTAAATATTTGTACATCTATTACAGTACCTGAAACTCCATTAGGAACTCGTAATGATGAATCTTTGACATCTGATGCTTTTTCACCAAAAATAGCACGTAATAATTTTTCTTCGGGTGTAAGTTGTGTTTCTCCTTTTGGAGTTACTTTACCAACTAATATATCTCCTCCAGTGACTTCAGCTCCAATATAAACAATACCTGATGCATCTAATTTTGATAATGCAGCTTCTCCTACATTAGGTATATCTGAACTAATATCTTCTGGCCCTAATTTAGTATCTCGAGATATACATGACAATTCTTGAATATGAATTGTCGTGAAACGATCTTCTTGTACTACTCTTTCTGAGACAAGAATTGAATCTTCAAAATTATATCCATTCCATGGCATAAATGCTACACGCATATTTTGTCCTAAAGCAAGCTCTCCTACATCGGTAGATGGTCCATCTGCTAATACATCACCTTTTTTAATTTTTTCACCTAATGTGACACATGGTTGTTGATTAATGCAAGTGTTTTGATTTGATCGAGTATATTTAGTTAAATTATAAATATCAATGCCTGCTTCTCTAGACTGCATTTCTGTTTCATTGACTTTTACAACTATACGAGAAGCATCTACATATTGAATAAAACCATTTCTTTTAGCAACTATTGTGACTCCTGAGTCAACTGCTACTGCTCGTTCCATACCTGTTCCAACTAAAGGTTTATCTGTTTTTAAAGTAGGAACTGCTTGACGTTGCATATTTGCACCCATTAAAGCTCGATTTGCATCATCATGCTCAAGAAAAGGAATTAAAGATGCACCGACAGAAACAATTTGTTGTGTAGAAACATCCATGTAATCAATTTGATGAGATTGAAATAAACTCGATTCACCTTTATGTCGACATGTTATTAAATCATCAGTAAAAAAACCATTTTTATCAATATTAGTATTAGCTTGAGCAATAATGTATTTGCCTTCTTCTATAGCTGATAGATACTTAATTTCTTTAGTTACTACGCTATTTTTAACTTTTCTATAGGGTGTTTCTAGAAATCCATATGAATTCGTTTGGGCATATACAGATAAAGAATTAATTAATCCAATATTTGGACCTTCTGGTGTTTCAATAGGACATACACGTCCATAATGAGTTGGATGAACATCACGAACTTCAAATCCTGCTCGTTCTCTAGTTAAACCTCCTAGTCCTAAAGCAGAAATACGTCTTTTGTGTGTAATTTCAGATAAAGGATTATTTTGATCCATAAATTGTGATAATTGACTAGAACCAAAAAATTCTTTAACAGCAGCTGATATTGGTTTAGCATTAATTACATCTTGTGGCATTAAAGTATCTAAATCACCTATAGATAGTCTTTCTTTAACTGCTCTTTCTACTCGAACAAGACCAATTCTAAACTGATTTTCTGCCATTTCACCTACTGATCTAACACGTCTATTTCCTAAATGATCAATATCATCTACTTCACCTTTTCCGTTTCGGATATCAATAATTTTTTTTATTACATCAATAATATCTTCTTTATTTAAAGTTCCTGACCCTTCAATATCTTGACGTAAAAGAGATCGATTAAACTTCATTCGTCCAACAGATGACAAATCATATCTATCTTCAGAAAAAAATAAATTTTCAAATAAATTTTCTGTAGCTTCTTTGGTAGGCGGTTCTCCAGGTCTCATAACTCGATAAATTTCTACTAATGCACTCATTTGATCATAAGACGAATCTATTCGTAATGTTTCTGATATATATGGCCCATGATCTAAATCATTAGTAAACAATGTTTCAATATAATGAAATCCTGATTTTTTTAATTTTTCTAATATTTCTAAAGACAATTCTGTATTAGCAGAAATAATTTTTTCTCCTGTTCTTTGATCTATATAAGTTTTAGATACTACTCTACCTAATATATATTCAATTGGAACAGTAATACTGGTGATATTATCATTTTTTAATTCCTGAATATGTTTAGCTGTAATACGACGTCCTTTTTTCACATATATTTTTTCGTTTTTTTGAATATCAAAAGAAGCTGTTTCACCTCTTAGTCTTTCAGGAACCAATTGTAATGCAATATTATTATTATTGATTTTAAAAATATTTTTTTCAAAAAAGATATTTAATATCTCTTCTGTATTATAATTTAAGGCACGTAAAATAATGCTAACTGGCAATTTTCTACGTCTATCAATTCTAACAAATAAATTATCTTTTGGATCAAATTCAAAATCTAACCAAGATCCACGATAAGGAATAATTCTAGCATTATAAAGAACTTTTCCAGAAGAATGCGTTTTACCTTTATCGCTATCAAAGAATACTCCAGGACTACGGTGTAACTGAGATACTACTACTCTTTCTGTGCCATTAATTATAAACGTTCCATTACTTGTCATTAATGGAATTTCACCCATATAAACTTCTTGTTCTTTTATATCTTTTACAGTTGCTTCTAATATTTCACGTTCATAAATAACTAAACGCAATCTTACTCGTAATGGTGCTGAATAAGTTGCTCCTCTGATTTGACATTCTTTAACATCAAATATCGATTCGCCTAAACGATAGCTAACATACTGCAATTCAGAATTACCGTTATAGCCATGTATAGGAAATACAGAACGGAATGCAGCTTCTAAACCGTATTCACCACGTAAATCTGGTTGAATAAATTTTTTAAAAGAATCTAATTGAATCGAAAGAAGATATGGTATATCTAAAACTTTAGGACGTTTGCCAAAATCTTTACGAATACGTTTTTTTTCAGTATAAGAGTAAATCATGGGGTTCCTAATCTCGTTGACAGATAAGTTAAAAAATTAATTTATCATTTTGTCTGAAGGGGAGAGACAGTTTTAATATTTTTAAGAATTTTAATTTTTTTTAATAAGTTTTTATAAACATTTTTTAGAAATAATTCGAATTGTTTATTGATAAGGCTGGCGTATTATCATCACCAGCCATATGTAAAATTTTATTAAATGATTATATTTGATATGTTTATTTCACTTCTATTTCAGCGCCTACATCTTCTAATGTTTTTTTAAGTGATTCTGCATCTTCTTTATTAATATTTTCTTTTAAAACTATTGGAGCTGATTCTACTAAATCTTTTGCTTCTTTTAATCCTAATCCTGTTGCGCTACGTACTGCTTTAATAACTGGAACTTTATTTGGACCAATAGATTTTAAGAACACATCAAATTCTGTTTTTTCTTCATTTAATTCTTTTTCATGATTATTGTTACTATTCAGAGACATGTTAGCAGATACACCAAACTTTTCTTCCATAGCTGCAATAAGATCTACAACATTCATTACTGACATTTTTGATATAGCTTCTAAAATTTGTTCTTTCGTGATAGACATAAAAATAATTCCTAATAACAATAATATTTATTTTAGATGTTATTAATACATCAAAAATTAACCTTAAGAGAGGTTTCTTTTTTTTGTTTTATAGCAGATAATGTATAAACAAGTTTACCAGAAATTAATATCTTCATTGTTAATAGAAGTTTAATTATTGCTTCTTGATAAGTCGGCATATCTGCAAGTTGATTAATTTCTAAATCAGAGAGTAATTTTTCTTCAAACGCTCCTCCTATAATTTTAAATTGTTGATTATTTTTTGCAAATTCTTTAAATAATCTAGCGCAACTACCAGGATGTATCATAGAATAGCCAATAAAAGTAGAACCTTGTATTTTTTTTTTTAAACATGCAAATTTAGTGTTTTTAATTGCTAAAGATAATAGAGTATTTTGAATAATACTCATTTTTACGCCCATTTCACGTCCAGACTGTCTTAATTTATTAATTTTATTAACACAAATATTTTGAGAATCTGCGATTATGGCTGATAATGCTGTATTAGATAGTTTGTTGATTTTAGCAACGATCATCTTTTTTTTATCAAGACTTAATGCCATGGATTAGATTCTCCTATTTTATCTTTATTGATTTTGAGAGAAATCATTTATTTCGCTGTGTTCTAAAAATTTTTTATTAAAAATAAAAATTTTATAATTTCATTGATATTTAACTAAAAAAATTTTTTTCAATAAAAGCATTTATTAATATAATTATATTTATTTCAGATAAATAAAAAAACATGTAAAAAAAAGGACATTATTATAATTAATTTTTTTTCTGTCGTAAAGAAAAAATAATTTTTCTAGATGAATAAATTAGATTGATCAACTGTTAACCCTGGACCCATAGTTGTTGATAATGTAATTTTTTTTATATATGTTCCTTTAGATTGAGGAGGTTTAGATTTTTTAATAGATTCTAAAAATATATGACAGTTTTCTTTTATATGTTCTTCAGTGAAACTAATTCGACCAATTGTAGCATGAATGATGCCATTTTTGTCATTTCGATATTTAACTTGTCCTATTTTTGCATTTTTAATTGCTTGAGCGATATTTTTAGTAACAGTTCCTAATTTTGGATTGGGCATTAAATTACGAGGTCCAAGAATTGGTCCTAATTGTGTTACTATCTTCATAGCATCAGGAGAAGCAATAACCGTATCAAAATTTATTCCTTCTTTTTTAATTTGATCAACTAAATCTTGCATTCCTACATATTCTACTCCTAAATTTTGAGCTATTTCAATATTTTTACCTTGCGTAAAAACTGCTATGCGAACAGAACGGCCAATGCCGTTTGGTAATACAGTTAATCCTCTTATATTTTGATCTGATTTTTTAGGATTAATCCCTAAATTAATAGCAATATCAATACTTTCATCAAATTTTACTGTAGATGTTTTTTTTAGTAGATTAATAATTTCATTAATATGATATAATTTTTTTAAATCAATCTGATCTTTAATTTTTTTGATTCTTTTAGTTGTTTTTCTCATATTATTCCTCAATTATTAATCCCATTGATTTTGCTGTTCCTTCAATGGATCGCATCATACTTTCAATATTAGCGCCACTCATATCATTTTTTTTAATTTGGGCTATTTCGCGTATTTGTTCACGACTAATTTTTCCTGATATTTCAGATTTATTTTTACTAGATCCGGATTTAATTCCAGATAATTTTTTTAACAAAATAGAAGCAGGAGGAGTTTTTGTAATAAATGTAAATGAACGATCAGTATAAACTGTGATAATTACTGGTATTGGCAGTCCTTTTTCTATATTTTCTGTTTGTTTATTAAATAATTTACAAAATTCCATAATATTCACTCCTTTTTGTCCTAAAGCAGGTCCAATAGGAGGACTTGGATTAGCTGTTCCAGCTGAAACTTGAAGTTTAATATATGCTTGTATTTTTTTAGCCATTGTTTTTCTTCTTTATAAAAAATCAAAATATTTAAAAATATTAATTTTTTTCTACTTGTCTAAAATCTAATTCTACAGGAGTAGATCTCCCAAAGATAGAAACAGATACTTTTAATCTACTTTTGTCATAATCTACTTCTTCTACTACGCCATTAAAATCTGAAAAAGGACCATCGTTAACACGAATCATTTCTCCTGGTTCAAACAAAGTTTTAGGTCTTGGTTTATCTCCAATTTGACGTAATCGATTAATAATAATTGCCACTTCTTTATCACTAATAGGTGAAGGTTTATCTGATTTTCCTCCAATAAATCCTAATACTTTAGGAATATTTCTAATTAAATGCCAAGTTGAATCTGTCATAATCATTTGAATCAATACATATCCTGGAAAAAATTTATATTCACTTTTTTTTCGTTGCCCGCCTCTGATTTCAACCACTTCTTGAGAAGGAACCATGACTTCTCCAAAGAAATTATGCATATCATTTAATTTTACATGTTCACGTATTGATTGTGCGACACGATTTTCAAATCCAGAAAAGGCTTGTAATACATACCATTTTTTTACTTTCATACATGTTTAGAACCTTAAACTGATAATTAATGCTATCAAATGCAGTATTATATTATCTGCACACCACAATAAAAAAGAAATAAGAATTGCTACAGAAATAATAATTAAAGTAGTATATAAAGTCTCTTTATATGTAGGCCATATAATTTTTTTCATTTCTTGTTTCGACATAATAATCAATGATAATATATGTTTTCCTTTTTTTGTATATAAAAAAATTCCTCCTGCACATAAGGCTAAAAATAATATAATAAATACACGAATTAATAATTGTATTTTATAAAAATAGTATTTTATAAAAAATAATAATAATAAAAAAAATGATATAGATAACCATTTTATTTTTTCTAAAACTTTAGATTTTTTTTGATTATGGTTGTTTTTATTCATGCATACTCCTGAAAATTCTAAAAGAATAGTAGAAAAAATATTTTTTTTATATATGTGAGTAAATATTTATCTTGTTAAGATTACTAAGAAAATAAATTATTTTTTATAAATAGATTGATGGATTATGAAATAAATTAAAAATTTATTCACAAAAAAGTATCAGGTGAGATTGATGATAAATGATTTGAAAATAATTTAAAGTAAAATCAATAAGATACCAAATGATTTCTAGCAATGCTGATACCCAGGATTGAACTGGGGACCTCACCCTTACCAAGGGTGTGCTCTACCTACTGAGCCATATCAGCAATTTTATTTTTATTTTTTTAGCGGTCAGCGGGAATTGAACCCGCATCATCAGCTTGGAAGGCTGAGGTAATAGCCATTATACGATGTCCGCATATTTAGTTATAACTTTTTATTTTGGTGGGAGAAGGATTCGAACCTTCGAAGTCTATGACGGCAGATTTACAGTCTGCTCCCTTTAGCCGCTCGGGAATCCCACCTGAAAATGATTATTATTATTTATAAATTAATATATTTATTGCCGGCTACCGGAATTGAACTGGTGACCTACTGATTACAAGTCAGTTGCTCTACCTGCTGAGCTAAGCCGGCTAAGATTAATATTATTTTATTATTTCTTGAATATTAATTTTAAAAAATTATTTTTTATTAAATGATATTATATAATTTTTCAATTGTATTGCAAGTTTTTTATCGTAAATAATTATTGTATATTTAATTGTTATATTTTATTTTAAAATTTCTGATGATTTTATTTTCCCTACAGGTCCAATAAAATCTATTTCTGGCTCTAATGCAATGTTAAATTTCTTTAAAATGCATGAATATATTATTCTAGCTAATTGTATGATATCTTGTGGAGTAGCATTATTTTTATTAATTAATATAAGTTTTTGTTTTTGATAAATAGTTGCATCTCCAATTTGAATATTATTGAATTGATATTTTTCAATTAACCAACCTGCAGAAATTTTTATTAAACCATTTTTTTCAAGAAAATATGGTATCTTTCGATAGAATGGCACAAGTGTTTGTAATTTTTTCTTTGTAATGATAGGATTTTTGAAAAAACTACCAGCATTACCAGTTTTTTTTGGATCAGGTAGTTTATTTTTACGTATTTTACATATTATATTAAATATTTGATGTCCATTAACATGTTTAGTTTGAATATAATTTTTAATTGAAGATAATATAATAGGTTTCCAGTTTTTTAAGATTTTTATTCCAACTTTAATAATTGCATATTCATGATTATATTTATGTTTAAAAATACTGTTTCTATAAGAAAATAGACAAAATCTATTATATATTTTCATTTTAGATCTATTTTTTAAGGATATTATCTCAACATACTGACAGATATCTTTAAATTCTAAACCATATGCTCCAATATTTTGGATGGCTGCAGATCCTATACAACCAGGAATTAAAGCTAAATTTTCTAACCCAAAGATACCTAAATTTACAGTTAATTTTACTAAATGATGCCATTTTTCTCCTGAGTTTACATGTAATAACCATGAATCATCTTGTTCGACGATTTTAATTCCTTTAATACGATTAAAAATTACTACTCCTTTATAATTTTTTAAGAATAATATATTACTCGCTTCTCCTAAAATTATATAAGGTATATTATATAATTTACATTTTTTTGATATTGCAATTAATTGTGCAATTGTTTTTACAAAAACAATTTTTTTTGCTGTGATATCGATTGCAAAGGTATTTAAATTTTTTAATGATTGATTACAAGAATATTTATTTTTATACATAGTATCTATAATAATGATATGATGAAATTAATAAACATATATTTTAAATTTGAAACAATTTTTATATAAAATAAATGGAATTTAAAAATGAATATATTATCTGAATATTATCAAGATATAATTAATCAAAAAACAGAAAATATCAAGAATAGTATACATTGTTCTTTTGAATTTTTCCCTCCTAAAAATATCACTTTAGAAGAAAATTTATGGTCTGTTATTCGTAAGATTGTTAAATTAAAACCAAAATTTTTTTCCGTTACTTATGGAGCTAATAATGGAGAATGTCAAAAAACATACAATATCGTAAAAAAAATACGTGAAAAAACAGGAATCATTACTGCAGCTCATTTAACTTGTGTTAATTCTACACCGGGTAAATTAAAATCCATAGCAGAAAAATATTGGAATAATGGGATTAAAAATATTATTGCACTTAGAGGAGATGCAATAAAAAAAAATTATAAACATACCATGTATGCTTCAGATCTAGTAATATTATTAAAAAAAATCGCTGATTTTGATATTTCTGTAGCAGCTTATCCAGAATTACATCCAGAATCACAAAACTCTAAAGAAGATATTATAAATTTGAAAAAAAAAATTGATTTAGGTGCTAATAGAGCTATTACTCAGTTTTTCTTTAATATAGATTTTTATTTAAAGTTTCGTGATAACTGTATAAAAAATGGAATTACAGTTGAGATTATACCTGGTATTTTACCAATCTATAATTTTATACAATTACAGCGTTTTTTAAAAATGACTAATGTTCAAATACCTAAATGGATGTTTGAAATATTCAATGGATTAGAAAACGATATATTTACACAAAAAATTATAGGAGCGAGTATAGCAATAGATATGGTAAAAAAATTATCTTCCGAGGGAATAAAAAATTTTCATTTTTACACTTTAAATCAATCAGATATTACTTATTCTATTTGTCGTATTTTAGGTTTATAAATTTTTATAAATTATTTTACAATTATGTTTGATAATTTTAAAAGTATTATTAAAATATTTAATAACAAGATTTTGTTATTTGTATATGAAAAGTTTTGATAAAATATATAAGTTATTTAATTTATATAAATTTTTTTATTAATATTATTTAATAGAAATAAATTTATAAGTCAATATATAATAAAATGATTTATTATCGTTTTTATTGTTTATTTTTTACAAGTATTTATAATAGTTTAATAGTAGAATATATAATCATTATATCATGAATATTTTTATTTATAAATTAATAGCATATTTTTTTTATTTTGTTTATATAATTTCATGTATATACATTATATATTCAGTGATATAGAATTTTTTTATTTTTTTATATATTTTAGAAAATGTTACGTAAAGCATTTAATAGTTATTTTTTGGATATGTTTGTTAAAAAGTATAATATATTAAAATATTATTCTACTATGTTTAAAAAAATATTTTTATATTTTTCGATATAATAAGATTTCCTTAAACTGCAATATTACTGCATATAAAAAAATAATTATTTTTTTATAAATTATAATATATGTTTTTAAAAGGTTATTGTTTTTTATTTTTATAGATATTTAATGTATATATAAATCATTTAAAATTATTCTTACTTACATTAATGTAGTCTTAAATATATCATCATTAAAATATTATATAAAATTCACTTAAAACAACGTTATTTAGTTAATTTTGATCGACTCATAGTAATTTTCATATTTTGAGAATTTAATAAATTACAAAAGCATAAGATATTATCTTTATAATATATAGTTCATATTTTTTATAAGCAATGGATTGGTTCTTAGATTATAAATATTTTTATTAATAATATTTTTTTTGTTTAAAAATCGTAACAATATATTTTTATTTAACAATTTAGTGATTTAATTTCAAAAAGTTTTATGAAAATTTAGAATTTATATCTTCAATCAACGCAATAGTATTATATATCATATAATTAATATTATAATGTTTGTTTTAATAATTACTGTTAATATTTTATTTTTGAATAAAAATAATACAATATTTAATAAAATAATATTTTCTAAAATCTTAATTTTCTGATTTTGTGTTATTACCAATTATTAATAAATATTTTAATAAATATATATAACATTTTTCATTAATATTAATGAAATATAGTATTTATTAAAATTATCATTATGTTATTTATTTAATACCATTAATAGTTATTTTATTTGAATATATTTTTAAATGAAATATGTAAATACTTAAAATGTATATTTTAAAAAACAAGATAATTGTATTACTGAATTATATTCAGTATTAATGTTTTTAATAGATATAAATTTTGACTATTAAAACATATTTTTTAATTAATCATTTTATAGTGTCAATATTATATAACAAAATAATAATTGATTTTATACTGTATAAGTTATAACTAATTATTTTTTTAATAAAATTATTATTCTTTCATAAAGAAAATAAATAAAATATTTAATGATTTCATAAAAATAAACATCGATTAAGAAATATTTTTATTATCAATTATCTTGATAATTATATATAAATTGGTAATTTAGAAAAATATTGAACTATTAATATTACTACTTATAGTATCAATTTTTCAATTTATATTGTTTATAAATTTGTTTTTAAGTAGATGTAGATGAGTATAAATATATGAAAAAAAGCACATGTAACAAGGTAGTTTTAGCATATTCTGGAGGTTTAGATACTTCAGCTATTATTCCATGGCTTAAAGAAAATTATAATTTTGAAGTAATTGCTTTTGTAGCTGATATAGGACAATCTAGAAAAGATTTAGATGAAATTAATAAGAAATCAATCAATTCTGGTGCATCTAGTTGTTATATTGTTGATTTAAAAGAAGAATTTATAGAAGATTATGTTTATCCTATTTTAAAAACTGGAGCTTTATATGAAGGTAGTTATTTGCTAGGAACAGCACTGGCTCGTCCTATTATTGCAAAAAAACAAGTAGAATTAGCATTAAACATTAACGCAAATGCATTATGTCATGGTGCTACAGGAAAAGGCAATGATCAAGTACGTTTTGAAATGACATATGCAGCATTAGCTCCTCATTTAAATGTAATAGCGCCATGGAGAGAATGGAATCTTGATTCTAGAGAATCATTAATACAATATTTATATGAAAAAAAAATTCCTACTACTGCGACAGTTGAAAAAATTTATAGTAAAGATGAAAATGTATGGCATATTTCTACCGAAGGAGGATTGCTTGAAAATCCTTGGAATAGATCTAATCAAGATTGCTGGAGTTGGACAATAGATCCTGAAGATGCTCCAAATACACCTGAATATGTTTCATTAATTTTACAATCTGGATGTGTTATATCAGTAAATAATATCAATTTAAAACCTTTAAAATGCGTTGAAATGCTTAATATATTAGGGTCTCGGCATGGAATTGGAAGAATAGATATTGTTGAAAATAGATTGATTGGAATGAAATCGAGGGGGTGTTATGAAACACCAGGAGGAACAATAATTATGACAGCTATTAAATCGATTGAGCAATTAGTTTTAGATCGTGAAAGCTTTCAATGGAAAGAAAAAATAGCATTAGAAATGTCTTCTGTAGTATATGATGGACGCTGGTTTACTCCAATACGTGAATCTCTACAAGCAGCTGCAAATTCATTATCACAAAAAATTACCGGAGAAGTGATTTTAAAATTATTCAAAGGCTCTGTGACAGCTATTCAAAAAAAATCTCCTTATTCATTATATTCTGAAGAATATGCAACTTTTGGAAAGGATCAAGTTTATAAACAATCTGATGCAGATGGTTTTATTCGTTTATTTTCTTTATCTTCTAGAATACGTGCACAGAATAAATGTTAATAAGTCAATAAAAAATAGAAAATATTTATTTATTCAATTTTTAATTTTATTTATATTTATAACTTTTATAGAGAAAATATATGACATTATGGGGTGGAAGATTTATTGATAAATCAGATAAATTGTTTAAAAAATTTAATACCTCTTTATCATTTGATTATATTTTAGCGGAAGAAGATATAACTGCTTCAATTTCTTGGTCAAAAATTTTACTGAAGAGTAATATTATTAATAAAAAAGAACAAATTAAAATTGAACATGCTCTTATTGAGTTACTACAAGAAATTAAAAATAATAGTAAGAATATTCTTTTAAGTAATTGTGAAGATATTCACAGTTGGGTAGAAGAAAAATTAATTGATAAAATTGGAGAATTAGGTAAAAAATTGCATACTGGTCGTAGTCGCAATGACCAAATTACAACTGATTTAAAATTATGGTGCAAGAAAATTATTCACATTTTATTAAATAATATTATTAAGCTACAAAAAAGATTAATTATTTTAGCTGAATCTAATAAACATGTTATCATGCCAGGATATACGCATTTACAAAGAGCACAGCCAATCACTTTTTCTTATTGGTGTTTAGCTTATATAGAAATGTTAACACGAGATTTTAGTCGTTTAGAAGATGTTTTAAAAAGGTTAAATACTAGCCCTCTTGGTTCAGGAGCTCTGTCTGGTACGGCATGGAAAATTGATCGTGAAGTACTTGCTTTATCTCTAGGATTTAATTCGGCAACAAATAATGCTCTAGACAGTGTTTCTGATCGTGATTATGTAATTGAATTATTATCTTCTGCCTCTATAAGTATGATGCATTTATCAAGATTGTCTGAAGATATTATTTTTTTTAATTCAGGTGAAGCTAATTTTATTGAATTATCTGATGCAATTACATCTGGTTCATCATTAATGCCTCAAAAGAAAAATCCAGATGCATTAGAACTTATTCGAGCAAAATGTGGTCGTGTATATGGTTCTTTAGTATCTATTTTAGTTGTATTAAAATCTCTTCCATTATCATATAATAAAGATTTACAAGAAGATAAAGAAGGTTTATTTGATTCTATAAAAACGTGGAATGATTGTTTATGTATGACAATTTTAGTGTTAAAGAATATAAAAATAAAATATGATATATGTCGTCAAGCTGCAGAAGAAGGTTATTCTAATGCAACAGAATTAGCAGATTATTTAGTGAAAAAAGGATTAACTTTTCGTGAAGCTCATCACATCTCTGGCCAAATAGTTTTACACGCAATTAAAGTGCAAAAACCTTTACATGCTTTAAAATTATCTACGTTTCATATTTATAGTAATCTTATTGAAAATGATATATATCAAAACATTACTTTAGAATCTTGCCTAGAAAAAAGAATATCTAAAGGTGGTGTAGCACCACATCAAGTTGATAAAGAAATAATTAAAGTAAAAAAAAGACTATATGTTTTTTAATATATATTTTATATCTAAAAAATACTATTTGTTTACGTTAACTAACTAGCATTTAAACTGTTTAAATGCTTAGTTAATATCAGTGAATAAAATATTAGGAAATATCATTCATGCAAGAACTATTTTTGTTTGTTAGTGAACATATTATACTAGTAAGTATTTGGTTTATTTGTTTAACTATATTGATTTTTTCTTTTACCAAACATATGTTCTTAAAATCTATTATAATTAATAATATTCAAGCTATTCAATTAATAGATAAAAATAAAGCAATTATTATTGATACCCGTACTGATGAAATATTTCAAACAGGTCATATTTTCAATTCTATTAATATTCCATTAAAAAATATTTTTTTAGGAAATTTGAATCAAATAAAAGAATTTAAAAAGTCTCCTATTATTCTTATTATTAACAATTCGTATGAATATAATAAATGTATTAAACATTTTTTAAAATATGGATTTAATAATATTTATATTTTGAAGAATGCTTTAAATGATTGGAATTGCAATCATTTACCCTTATTTATTAATAACATTCATGATAAATAATATTTTAAATAAAAAATTTTATATATCTTGGTATTAAGTAATAATTTTATCCTAAATACTTCCATGTTACTTGCTAAATAAAAGATTTTATTTCTGGAATAGTTATGTTAGATAAAAAAAATCAAAAAGAATTTTTTGAAATTCAACGTATTTATATTAAAGATATTTCTTTTGAAGCTCCTCATACACCGAATATTTTTCATGATCAATGGGAACCAAGTATTAATTTGAATGTAAATAATAAAATACAAGAAATCGAAAAAAATATTTTTGAAATTGTTTTAAAAATTAAAGTTATAGTTAAAATTAAAGACAAATTAACATTTTTATGTGATTTAGATCAAGCGGGTATTTTTTTAATTATGAATATAAATGGAGAAAAATTAAAACATTGTTTACATTCTTATTGTCCAAATATTTTATTTCCTTATGCTCGTGCATGTATTGCTAATTTAATATCTTATGGAAGCTTTCCTCCAATTAATCTTGCTCCTATCAATTTTGATGCTCTGTATGATAATTATATTAAATCAAAAAAATAAATAAAATAAATACATTAAATATTTAATATAAATAATTTAAATATTATTAAAATTTTTATAATATTATTTTAGGAGAAAATAATGTATTTTTTAAAAATATCAAAAATATGGAGAAAAATACTTGATAAAACTGATTTATTGTTAAAAAAAGAACCTATTTTATCAAATTTTTATTATAGTACTATATTGCAACACAATAGCTTAAGTAGCTCTTTAAGCTATATATTAGCCAAGCAATTATCTACATCTATGATTCCTGACAAAACTTTGCAAGATATATTTAATCATGTATACGACGATCATGATTATATGTTGAAATATATAGTCCGAGATATTGAAGCGATTGTAGAGCGCGATCCAGCAGCAAATAATTATTTAACCCCTCTTTTATATTTTAAAGGTTTTCATGCGTTAGAAGCATATAGAATTAGTCATTATTTATGGAATATCAATAAAAAATCATTATCTCAATATTTACAAAATAGAATATCTTTAAAATTTTCAGTAGATATTCATCCAGCTGCATATATTGGGTCCGGTGTAATGCTTGATCATGCACACGGCATTGTGATTGGTGAAAATGTTAGTATAGATGATGATGTTTCAATTTTTCATTCAGTAACTTTAGGTGGTACTGGTAAAGATTTAGGTAAGAATCGACATCCTACCATTCGAAAAGGGGTTATAATTGGAGCAGGTGCAAAGATTTTAGGGAATATTGAAATAGGATTAAAAGCAAAAATAGGAGCAGGTTCAGTTGTTTTAAAAAATGTGCCTTCTTATGTTACTGTAGTTGGTATACCAGCTAAAATTGTTAATGATATAGATAATACAAAGCAATTTTTTCTAGATCAAAAAAACAATCTATCTTATTTAAATACATTTCAATATGGTGATGGAATTTAATAAATATATATAAAATAAAAACTTCTGTTTTTATAAAAAACTATGATCAATATGTTGATATTAATACAGAAGTTTTATTTTATTTTACTTGTTAATATATTATGCTTTAATCATCTAAAAAACTACGTAATACTTCTGATCTACTTGGATGGCGTAGTTTTCTTAACGCCTTAGCTTCTATTTGTCTTATTCTTTCTCTGGTAACATCAAATTGTTTTCCAACTTCTTCTAATGTATGATCAGTATTCATATCAATTCCAAAGCGCATACGTAAAACTTTTGCTTCACGAGCAGTTAAACCTGCTAATACATCATGTGTCGCTGATCTTAAGCTTTCAGATGTGGCAGAATCTAATGGTAATTCTAAAGTTGTATCTTCTATAAAATCTCCTAAATGTGAATCATCATCATCTCCAATTGGAGTCTCCATAGAGATAGGTTCTTTAGCAATTTTTAATACTTTTCTGATTTTATCCTCGGGAATAAGCATTTTTTCAGATAGTTCTTCTGGAGTAGGTTCTCGACCTATTTCTTGTAACATTTGTCTAGAAATACGATTAAGCTTATTAATTGTTTCGATCATATGCACTGGAATACGAATTGTTCGTGCTTGATCTGCAATCGAGCGAGTAATTGCTTGTCGAATCCACCAGGTAGCATAAGTAGAAAATTTATAACCTCGACGATATTCAAACTTATCAACAGCTTTCATTAAACCAATATTTCCTTCTTGTATTAGATCTAAAAATTGTAAACCTCGATTTGTGTATTTTTTTGCAATAGAAATTACTAACCTTAAGTTAGCTTCAACCATTTCTTTTTTTGCGCGTTTAGCTTTTAATTCTCCAATAGACATTCTTTTATTAATATCTTTAACTTGTTCAATTGTTAAACCTGTTTCTTCTTCTATTTCAATTAATTTTTTTATACTACTAAAGACATCTTCTTGAACTTTTTTTAAGTTATTAGACCATGGTTTATTTTTATTTTGTTCTTTTATAAACCAAATATGATTAATTTTTTGAATTGGAAAGATTTTAATAAAATTTTTTTTTGGCATTTTACAAATTTCAACGCATAATTTGATAATAATTCTTTCTTGTTTTCTAACTCTTTCCATCATATTTCGCATATTATTAACTAAATGATCAAATTGTTTTGGAACTAATCGGAATTGTTTAAATATTTCTGATAAGTTATAAATTTCTAACAATGCATCTTGATGTGTTCTATTTTTATTTTTAATTGTTTGATAAGTATTATTATATTGCAGACGTAGTGCAGAAAATTTTTCATTAGCTAATTCTGGATCAATGATATGATCATCTTCATGATGTTCGTGATCGTCTTCATTATTTTGTTCCTCTTCTAATAATACAGAATCTATATGCATAGCAGTAGGAGAAAATATTTCTTCTGCATTTGGATCAACAAACCCTGTTATTATGTCTGATAATCGTATTTGACCAGTTTGTACGCGTTCATATTGATCTAATAAATATGTAATTGCTTCCGGATACTCTGATACTGAACATTGAACTTGATTAATACCTTCTTCAATGCGTTTAGCTATATCAATTTCTCCTTCTCGTGTTAATAATTCAACAGTTCCCATTTCTCTCATATACATTCGAACAGGATCTGTAGTTCGTCCTAATTCTGATTCTACACTAGATAGTACTTGCGTAGCTGCTTCAACTGCATCTTCATCTGTGTCTGTATTAATTTCATTTAAAATTAAATCATCAGCGTCAGGTGCTTCTTCAACTACTGGAATGCCCATATCATTAATCATTTGAATAATATCATTAATTTGTTCCGAATCGATAATATCTTCTGGTAAATGATCATTAACTTCAGAATAAGTTAAATATCCTTGCTCTTTGCCATGTGTGACAAGTAGTTTAAGTTGCGACTGTGGGTTTTGATCCATAATACGATATCCAGATTGTATTAATTGAATAAATATTTATCGACTGATTAGTCAATAATAAATAATAGCATTATTATAAAAATTTTGAAGAAGTTAATAAATGTTTAGATATATTAAATTGATGTTATATTTTTATAAAATTTAATGTTATTTTTTAGATAATGTTTGATTGATAAACCAAATTTCTTTTTTTTCATTAATTGTTAGTCCTTTTATTCTATCTTGAGAAATTAGATATTCTTGTCTTGTTTCAAGAATTTTATTATATATATTTGTTAACAAATCTAAAAACATATTTTGAATTTCTTCTTGAACAATCATATGATCCCATGAAGATAATTTTTTTAAGATATGAATTATTTTTTTATTTCTATATAATTCTAATAATTGACCTGTATTTATATTAGGATAGTTAAGACATGTTTGTAATATTTCTAAAAAAATAGGAAGTCCTTTTAATTTAAAATTTTGCAATTGTATTATTGAAGGAACTATTTTTGATAAACTTGGGTTTTGTATAAGCAATCCTATTAAAGTACGCATTGGGGTATGTTTTATTTGAAAATGTGATCTATATTTTTTTTTTGTTTCTTTTTCATATAAAAATTTTTGAAATTGATGATCATCTAAAATTCCTATCATTCTTGCTAATATTTGGCGTAAATAAATACGTATTGTATCATTAGAGATAGTGTTAATTAATGGTAAAGCACGTGAACTTAAATAAAATTTATCATCACTAGACAATAAATTAATATTTTTTAATATATTTTTAAAAAAAAATTTTGACATAGTTATTGCATTATCAATACGTTTTTGAAATTTTTCTCGACCTTCTTTTCTAATAATAGTATCAGGATCTTCATTATTTGGTAATAAAATAAATTTTAATATTTTTGTTTCTGATATATATGGTAATGATTTTTTTAAAGTTTGCCAGGCTGCATTTTTCCCAGCTTCATCTCCATCATAACAATATATAACTATATTAGTATTTTTAAATAAAATTTGAATATGCTCACTAGTTGTAGCAGTACCTAAAGAAGAAACAACATAATCTATATTATGTTGTGTTAATGTAATAACATCAATAAATCCTTCTACTACTAATAAATATAAAGGTTTAGAGAATTTTTGTTTAACTTGATACAATCCATAAATTTGTTTTCGTTTTTGGAAAATATGAGTTTCAGGAGAATTAAGGTATTTTGGTGGAATATTATTTAGTGAACGTCCTCCAAAACCTATAATTCTACCATGATGATCTTGTATAGGAAATATAATACGTCCTTGAAATCTATCATATTTATAGCGTTTTTCATTTATTGTAATAATATTATTAGTCAATAATTCTTCTTCAAAATTTTTAGTAATTTTAAATTTTTTACAAAAATCATTCCAATGTAAACTAGCAAATCCAATTAAAAAAAAATCAATCATGTATTGACTAATGCCTCTATCAGATAAATATTTTTGTGCTAAATTAGTAACATGCATATTTTCTTGATATAATTTACACATTTGATTCATTAATAAATATAATTTTTGTTTTTTAAAATATAAATTATTTTGAAACTTTTTTTCAAATGGAATTTTTACACCATGCATTAAAGCAAGTTCTTCAATACTTTCGATAAAACTTAAACGTTCATATTGTATTAAAAAATCAATCGCATTACCATGTGCATTGCATCCAAAACAATAATAAAATTGCTTGTCTTCATTCACAGTAAATGATGGAGTTTTATCGTCATGAAAAGGACAATTAGTTTTATAATTTTTACCGTATTTTTTTAAGATTAAACGTTTATCAATTAGATTTACAATATTAGTATGAGATAGTAATTCATTGATGAAATATTTAGGTATTTTCCCAGGCATATATTTTATATGTTATATTTGTTCCGTTCTTAAAAAAGAACGGTTTAATAGTGATTGATCTTGTGATTTGTTTAATACATACGAATACGTCTTGCGTTTTCTCTTGTAAGTTTTTTTGCAAGTCTTTTAATAGCTGAAGCTTTAGCACGTTTACGTTCCGTGGTTGGTTTTTCATAAAATTCTCTACGACGAATTTCAGATAATATTCCAGCTTTTTCACAAGATCGTTTAAATCGACGAAGTGCTACATCAAATGGTTCATTTTCTCGGACTTTTATTATTGGCATATAAAATTTACCTCAATTAAAAATAAAATCAAATTATAAAATAGTTTTAAATAATAAACCTTATATCACTTATTAGGATCTTGTAAAGTATCATTGTATATAAATGCATTTATTTAGAAAATAGTTATTTAAAGTTATTATTAAAGAGTTTATTATGATAGTACATCAATACATTTTAGGTATAAAATTATGAAAATATTAGGTATTGAAACGTCTTGCGACGATACGGGTATAGCTGTTTATGATAGTCAACAAGGTTTATTAATGAATGAAACATATCATCAAAAAAAAATTAATAATATTTATGGAGGTATTATTCCAGAATTAGCATCTAGAAAACATATACAAAAAATCATTTTAATATTAAGCAAAATTTTTCAAAAATATAATTTTGCTAAAGAAATTGATTTAATTGCATATACCGCAGGTCCAGGTTTAGTCGGATCTTTATTAGTAGGAGCAACTTTTGCATGTACATTAGGATTATCTTTAAATATACCGATATTACCTGTAAATCATATGGAAGCACATCTTTTATCACCAATGTTAAACTATAAATCTATTAAATTTCCATTTATTGGATTATTAGTATCAGGTAAACATACAGAAATTATTGCGGCTTATAAATTTGGTGAATATGAAATATTAGGAAAATGTTTAGATGATGCAGTTGGTGAAGCTTTTGATAAAACTGCAAAATTATTAGGACTACAATACCCAGGTGGTCCAGAATTATCGAATTTAGCGCGTCAAGGCATCAAAAAAACATTTTTTTTTCCAAGACCTATGATACACCATTCTAGTTTAAATTTTAGTTTTTCTGGTCTAAAGACTTTTGTAGCCAAAACTATCAAAAGATCTAATCAAAGTATACAAGAAAAAGCAAATATTGCAAGAGCATTTGAAGATGCAGTAATTGACGTATTATTAATTAAAACTAAAAAAGCATTAAAAATGAAAAAATGGAATCGTTTAATTATAGCAGGCGGTGTAAGTGCAAATACTTGTTTGCGTAAAAAATCTCAAGATATGATGCGAAAATATTTTAATGGGAAAGTTTTTTATGCTGATTTAGAGTATTGTACTGATAATGGAGCTATGATTGCTCAAATTGGTTATATGCGCTCAAAAGAAGCTAATAATTCTCAATTAGAAATATTAGTAAAACCAAAATGGTCTATTAATGATCTATCTTTGTAAGATAAAAAATTAAGTCTTTTATAGTTAATATTTGCATTTTTTTATATTCTGAAAATTGAATGATATCAGGAGTGCGTGCCATAGTACCATTTTTGTTTGTTAATTCACAAATAACTCCTGAAGGTTGAAAACCTGCTAAAGATACGATTTCTATAGCAGCTTCTGTATGCCCTGCTCTTGATAAAATTCCTCCCTGATCAGCTCTTAGCGGAAAAACATGACCTGGTCTATTCAAATCATTAGGCTTAGTATTGTCCGCAGTTGCAGTTTTAATAGTAGTCCATCTATCTTGAGCTGATACACCAGTAGAAATTCCTTTTGCAGCTTCTATTGTTACTGTAAAACCTGTGCGATATGCACTAGTATTTTTTTTTACCATCATAGGTAAATTCAATTGTTTACGTTTAGATTCAGTAATACACAAACATACAATACCACTACCGTATCGAATTGTGAGAGCCATTTGTTCTACTGTCATATTTTCGGGAGAAAACACTAAATCTCCTTCATTTTCACGAGATTCATCGTCTAATATAATAATTCCTTGACCAGATTGCAAAGCTGATATTGATTTTTGAATTCTCTCTATAGGCGTTCCAAATTTAGATGGGAGCATTCGACTCATTACAACAACCTTACTTAAGTTACATTACTGTTTACAAATCAACATTATATTGATTATATTTTATGTAAATTATGATTAAATTTATTAGTATATCTAATTTTTCCACAATGAAAATTGAAATATTATATATTGAATTTAATATAAGAGCAATTTAGAAATATTTTTATTTAAGTAATATTTTCATATTTTTATTAAAATGTTTTATATGATTATCTTTATAGAATATATATTTATAAAATTAAAATATTTTAAAATTAATTTTTAACAATTATAAAAATATTTTGTTATTTTGATATAAATTTTAACACTGTATTTAATTCATTAATCGTTAATGTTTCAGTTCCAACTTTTTTTATAACTATACCTGCGCTAATATTAGCATAAAAACATGCTTCTTCTAAAGAATATCCTGATGCTAAAGCAGTTGCAATAATTGCAATAACCGTGTCTCCTGCTCCAGTAACATCAGAAGCTTTTTTAGAGCTAGCTGGAAAATGTATTGGTTTTGTGTGTTTTTGAAATAAAGTCATTCCATTTTTAGATCGCGTTACGAGTAATGCTGATAATTTAAGTTTCGATAGTAATTTTATTCCTTTGTTTAAAATATCATTTTCTTGATAGCATTTTCCAACTATTTTTTCAAATTCATAAAGATTTGGTGTTAATAGACTGGCTCCAGAATATTTTTCAAAATTAATACCTTTAGGATCTATGAGTATAGGAATAGATATTTTTTTTGCAAAATTAATTATTTTTTCTATATTAATTAACGTGCCTTTTGCATAATCAGATAATATCAAAATTTTATATCTTGATAATGAATAAAAAATTTTTTGATGTAAAATATCTATATTATTAATAATATATTGTTCTTGCAAATCTACTCTCAGAAGTTGTTGACATTCTGATAAAATTCTAATTTTTGTAATAGTTTTATTATCTTTGATAGATATTAAATCGTAATTAATTCGAGTATGATTAAGTAATTTTTTTAATATTAATCCTTCATAATCTGATCCAATAAATCCAATTATTTTACAAAAACCTCCAATTTCTGCAATATTTTTAGCTACATTAGCAGCTCCTCCTGGTTGCTCTTTAATTGTTTGAATAGGCATAATAGGAGTATTTTTTTCAAGCATCTTGCAATTATTTTTGCTATACCAATAGCAGTCTAATATAATATCTCCTACAACTAGTACAAGTGAAGTATTAAAATTAATTAATTTTTTTTTCATAATTTAATCTCGATATATTATATTATTTTAAATATTAACATTTAAAATGTTATGTATAAAATAAAGTTTAGTTAATTTTTTCATTAAAAAAAAATAATTTTTTATATATTATTTATCATCTTATTATAAGATTAAATAATTTAAAAATAAAAATAATTCTTAAATCAGTTAATTTTTTAAAAAATATATTTCTATTATTATGATTGTGAGATATTAAACATGAAAATATATTTAGTAGGAGGAGCAGTTCGTGATTCATTACTAAATTTACCTGTGAAAGATAAAGATTGGGTAATAGTTGGTGGAACAGAAAAAATATTATTAGAAAAAAAATTTCGACAAGTTGGAAAAGATTTTCCAGTTTTTTTACATCCAGAAACAAATGAAGAATATGCATTAGCAAGAAAAGAGAGAAAATCTGGAAAAGGATATACTGGTTTTGATACTGATTATAATTCTAACATTACTTTAGAAGAAGATTTAGTGAGACGTGATTTAACAATGAATGCTATTGCTCAAGATCAATATGGTAATTATATTGATCCTTTTCACGGGAAAAAAGATATCAAATATCGTATTATACGTCATGTATCAGAATCCTTTGTCGAAGATCCTTTACGAATTTTACGTACAGCTAGATTTGCTGCAGCATTAGTGCATTTAGGATTTACTATTGCAAAAGAAACTATGATATTAATGCAAGTTATAGTTAAAAAAAAAGAATTATTGTATTTGACAGCAAATAGAATATGGAATGAAACAGAAAAAGCTTTTAAAACATCTAATCCACATGTATATTTTCAAGTATTACATCAATGTCATGCATTATATTTTTTTTTTCCAAATATCAATCTTATATATAGAAAAAATTGTTTTTTTAATAATTATTTTTTTAAAAAAACATATAATCTGAATGAAGTATTGATGAGATTAGCTAAAATATCAATTCAATATAAAGATATTGATATTCGTGTTTCTTATTTATTTCAGTTTATATCAGTTTATAATAATATATATAAAAATTTTTCAAATATATTTTTTGATAAATCTTCAGCTGATATTGTATTAAATATATGTAAACGTTTTTATATTCCGTCTTATATTAAAGAGATAGCAGTTTTAAACACAGGTTTTTATTGTTTTTTAAATAATATTTATTATCAAACATCTGAAAATATTATAAAGTTATTTTTAAAATTAGATGCATGGAGAAAACCTAAGAGAATTGAAAAAATTGCAAATTTAATTAATTTTCATTTTTTAAATAATTTAGAAAAAAAGTACTTTGATGTTCTACCAGGTATTTTTTTACAAAAATGTTTTTCTATTGTTAAAAATATTTCTGTTCAATCTATCTTAAAAAATAATCTTCAAGGAATAGAAATTAAACAAGAATTAATGCGTTTAAGAATTCAAACATTAGAGTTATGGAGATATAAAACAAACAAATTTTATTTTCTTTATAATAAAATTATTTTTTAAATATACTTATGAATTCAAAAAATAAATTAATCCAGATATTATAAAACGATATATTCCGAAAAATATTAGCGATGTTTTATTTAATATTTTTAATAAAAATTGTATGCATAACATAGATACTACAAAAGAACTTAAACATCCTATAAATGAAATGAGAATATCTGTTCTAGTAATATTATTCATGTTATTCAATATTTCAAACAGAAATATTCCAATCGATAATGGAATAGATATTATAAAAGAAAATTCTATTGCGACTGATTTTTTTAATCCTAATAGTAAAGCAGTTGCTATAGTCGATCCAGATCTCGAAAAACCAGGATATAAAGAAAGAATTTGAAAGATTCCAATTATAATTGCTTGTAATAAACTAATATTATTAATATTATATATTATATATTTTTTTGGTTTAAACATTTCAGAAAATATTAGAAATAATCCACCTAATATTAATCCATATATAATATTCTCTAAATTAAATAATAATTTAATTTGTTTATAAAATATAAGCCCAAAAAATATTATTGGTAAATTTGATAATATAACGTGTTTGATTTTATTTTTTATGATGATAACAATTTTTTGACGAAAAAAATATAATGCAGCTAATGTAGAACCAAGTTGAATAAATATTTCTAATATTTTAGTTGTATCATAATTAGTTTGTAAATAATGAGAAGCAATCATCATATGTCCTGTAGAAGAAATAGGAAGAAACTCTGTTATTCCTTCTATAATACCAATTATGATTGAAGTAATAATTTGATATAAATTAATCATTTTTTCCTGTTTTTATTGTGTTTAATTTAATAGCATTAAAATTAATACTAATAATAGTCGTATTCATATAAATAATAAAACGGCACTAAATAACAGCACCGTTTTTATATTTCAAATTAATTATATAAAGATATAATAACTGTTTGCCCAGCAATAATGGTGCCAGATGATTTTTCTATTTTTTTGAAATTTTCTATATTAGATATTATAACAGGTGTCAAAATAGACTTTGCATGATTTTTTAAAAAATCTAAATCAAAAACAATAATTTCATCTCCTATTTTTACCGTTTGGTTATCTTCAGCTTTTTTTTGAAATCCTTCTCCTTTTAATTGAACTGTATCAATACCAAAATGAACAAATAATTCTACATTATCTTCTGAAATAATTGAAAAAGCATGTTTACTATCAAATATTTTACCAATAGTTCCATTAACTGGTGCAAGGATCTGATTTCCCGATGGTTTAATAGCAATTCCATCACCTACAATTTTTTTAGAAAAAACAGGATCTGGTATATCTTCTATTTTTATAATTTCACCTGATAAAGGTGCAAAAATTTCTATTTTTTTAGAAAAATTGCTTTTTTTACTATTAAAAAAATCAGAAAAGAAACTCATTTTTTTCTCCTAATTACTTTTTTGATGATTTTTTATCATGGTTTTTCTACCTTTTTATAATCAATAAATGTTTCTAATAAATTCAGTAATTCTTTTGTTGTTGATAATGTAAGTGCTTTTTGTGCCAATTTTTGAGCACGATAAAATGATGTTTTACGAATAATTTTTTTTATTTTTGGAATATTTATTGAGCTCATACTAAACTCATCTAATCCCATTCCTAACAAAAGAACAGCAGCACGTTCATCTCCTGCGAATTCTCCGCACATACCAGTCCATTTTCCATATTTATGTGAAATATTTATAACTTTTTGAATTAATTTTAAAACAGCTGGATGTATAGGATTATAAAGATGTGAAATTAATTTATTACCTCGATCAACAGCTAAAGTATATTGTGTAAGATCATTAGTGCCAATACTAAAAAAATCCACTTCTTGAATTAAATGTTCCGCAATAATAGCCGAAGATGGAGTTTCTATCATAATTCCAATTTTAATATTTTTATCAAATAATATTTTATTTTTATTTAATTGAATTTGTAATTTTTTAATTTCTAATTTTAAAAATTGAATTTCTTCTACAGATATTATCATAGGAAATAAAATATGTATTTTACCAAAAGCTGAAGCCCTTAGAATTGCATTTAATTGTGTATGTAATATTTCTTGACGATCAATAGAAATACGGATAGCACGCCATCCTAAAAAAGGATTTTCCTCTTTTGGCAAATTCATATAAGGTAGATCTTTATCACCTCCAATATCTAAGGTTCTAATAATAACAGTTTTGTTTTCCATTAATTCTGCAATTGCTTTATATGCTATGAATTGTTCATTTTCAGTAGGTAAAGAATTTCGACCCATAAATAAAAATTCAGTACGATATAAACCGATGCATTCTGCTCCATATTTTTTAGCAGAATTAATTTCTTTAATATCACCGATATTTGAGCCAATTTTAATACTATGACCATCTATAGTGGTAGCACTTAAATGTTTTAAAATTATTAATTTATTTTTTTTTAATAAATATTTTTTTTGTATCGTTTTATTTTGATTAATTAGTTCATTAGATGGATTAATAAAAATTTTATTATTAATCGAATCTAAAATAATATTATCATTATTTTTTACTAACTTCGTAATATTTCCGGTTCCTACAATAGCTGGAATTTCTAAAGATCTTGCCATAATAGACGTATGTGATGTTGTGCCTCCTAAATCAGTAATAAATCCTAGAATATATTTAAGATTAATTTGCGCTGTTTCAGATGGAGTCAAATCTTTTGCAATTAAAATAACTTTTTTATTAATAGCATTTAAATCAATAATATCAAGATTAAGTATGTTTCTTAATAAACGCTTACCAATATCTCTTACATCAATTGATCTATTTTTTAAATATTCATCTTTTAGTTTTTCTAATGCTTGAGCTTGATTTTCAACAATTATTTCAGTAGCAGCTGCTGCAGACATATTTTTTTCTTGTATTAGATATATGATTTCTTTTTCTAACTCTTCATCTTCTAATAGCATAATATGTCCTTCAAAAATACTCTCTTTTTGCGCTCCTAATTTTTTTCTAGTTTTAATTTTGATTTCTGTTAATTGTTGTATTGATTTTTTTCTACCTTCAAAAAATTTTTCTATTTCTTGTTTAATATGATTAGTATTAATTAAATTCCGGTTAATAACAATTTTTTCTTCGTTTAATAAAAGAGCTCTTCCAAAAGCTATACCTGGTGATGCCAAAATACCTGAAATCATAACCTTACCTTTAATAATAAATTTTGTCTATTCAGCAGTAAAACAATGACGTGTCAGGCAAATATATATTTTATAAATTTATTAAAATAAATATATATTATGTATGATATTATCTACAATTCATAAATTTTTTATTATATATTATTCTAATTCTGTCATAATTACAGATAAATGTTCAATAGCTTTTTGTTCATCTTCACCTTCAGCAAGTAGCGTAATTAAGCTACCTTGTATTAAACCTAATGTTTGAATTTTAAACAAACTTTTCGCATTTACTGATTTTCCATTATAAAGAATAGAAATTTCAGAAATAAATTTTTTTGCTTCTTTTACAAATTGTGCAGCTGGACGAGTATGCAATCCGTGTGGTGCAGTAATTTTAATTTGATTTTTAACCATTTTTTTTCCTTAAAATATTCTGTATAAAAATTCTTTAAAATTTTTTTAATGATTTGTGTTATAAAAACATAAAATATATCTTTTTAAATAAAAATAATATTTTTTAATAATTTTTTATTTTTATACAGTCATGACAATAACTGAATTTTTTTATTTTAACTTAATTAGTAAATAATTCTGTGCTTAAATAACGTTCTCCTGAAGAAGGTAAAATTACAACTATTTGTTTATTTGAAAATATTTTTTTTTGTTGTATTTTTATAGCTGCACATACAGCAGCACCAGAAGAAATACCAGCTAATATTCCTTCATTTTTCATTAATTTTTGAGCAATTATCATTGATTCTTCACTAGAAACAGTAATGACTTGATCAATTAATTTTAAATCTAAATTTTTAGGTATAAATCCAGCGCCGATACCTTGAATTTTATGTAAACCAGGCTGTATTTCTTGACCATTTAAAAATTGTGTAATTACAGGTGATTCGGTCGGTTCAACAGCGATGCTAATAAAATCTTTCTTTTTTTTAGTCAGTTTTATATATCTTGTAATGCCTGTAATAGTACCTCCTGTTCCAACACCAGAAATCAAAATATCTATTTTTCCTTCAGTATCAAACCAAATCTCTGGACCAGTAGTTTGTTCATGAATTTGAGGATTAGCCGGATTATCAAATTGTTTTAGTAAAAAATATTTTTTTTTATTAGATGAAGCTATCTCATGAGCGCGAGAAACAGCTTTTTTCATTCCATATCTTCCATCAGTGAGTATTAATTTTGCTCCTAATGCTTTTAATAATTTTCTTCGTTCAATAGACATAGAATCTGGCATAACAAGCGTTAATTGATAATTTCTAGCAGCAGAGACATAAGCTAATGCAATTCCTGTATTACCACTTGTTGCTTCTATTAATTCTATATTTTTATTTAAATTTCCATTTTTTTCTGCAGTCCATATCATGTTAGCACCAATTCTACATTTCACACTAAAACTAGGATTTCTTGATTCTATTTTGACTAAAATATTTCCTTGACCCATTGTTCTTAAACGTACTAACGGAGTATTTCCAATGGTTAAAGAATTATCATTATATATTTTATTCATTTTTTCCCTTGTTTTACTTTTTTAAGTATGTGTATTTTACAGTTTTTAAAAATTTTTATTTTATTATAAGTGCAAATTATAATATAAAAAATATTTTAAAATATTAATATGATTAATTTATAATTTTTGAGATAATTTATTACATTTTCATTACTTTTAAATAAATCTATGACATCTGTAAAAAAAAAAATTGATAAATTAAAAAAAAATATTTTAAAGTATGAATATTATTATCATACTTTGAATCAACCGATAATTTCTGATGCAGAATATGATTATTTATTATCGCAATTATATAATTTAGAATTAGAAAACAAAGAATTTATTACTTTAGATTCACCTACTCAAAAAGTTGGATCTAATTTATTATCAAGATTTAAAAAAATCAAACATTTTTCTCCTATGTTATCTTTAGAAAATACATTTAATATAGATGGATATCTAAATTTTGAAAAAAAAATTAGAAAATCTCTAAATACTAATCAAACTATTTCTTTTTGTTGCGAGCTTAAAATAGATGGTATAGCTATCAGTATCATTTATGAAAAAGGAATACTAGTAAGAGCTGTTACACGAGGTGATGGTTTTCAGGGTGAAAATATTACGAATAATATCAGAAATATTAAATCAATACCTTTAAAATTAATTGGTATTGATATACCAGAACGATTAGAAGTTCGCGGTGAAATATTTATGTTAAAATCTGATTTTATTAATTTAAATAAACAATATGAAAAAAATTCACATAAATCTTTTTCTAATCCTAGAAATGCAGCAGCAGGATTATTGCGTCATATTACTAAAAAGACTATTTTTAATAAAAGATTAATGTTTTCATGTTATACCTGTATTTTTTTTTCAGATATTTCTCAAAAACTACCTATGCACTATGAAAGACTAATGAAATGTGCATCTTGGGGATTACCTGTAAACGAAGAAATAACAGTTTGTTTAAATCATAAAGATATTATTAATTTTTATAAAATAATTGAAAAAAAAAGATGCAGACTAAATTTTAATATAGATGGCATTGTTATTAAGGTTAATTCAATAGAATTACAAAAAAAATTAGGATGTAATACAAAATTTCCCAAATGGGCTATAGCATTAAAGTTTCTTTCTACAGAAAAAATTACGTTATTACAAGATGTTAAATTTCAAGTTGGAAGAACAGGTGTGATTACTCCTGTAGCGTATTTCGATACTATATATATATCTGGAGTTAAAATTAGAAAAGCATCATTGCATAATAAAAATGAAATAGAACGATTAAATTTACATATCAATGATTCTATTGTAGTTTGTCGGTCAGGAGATGTGATACCAAAAATATTAAGTGTTGTAAAATCTTTACGCTGGAATAATGGGAAAAAAGTGATTTTTCCTGAATACTGTCCAGTATGTCAAAACAAATTATTAGAAAATTTAGAAGAAAAAATTATTCGATGTCATTCTGGATGGACATGTGAAGCTCAAAAAGAAAAATCATTAGCACATTTTTTTTCTAAACAAGCTTTAAATGTAATTGGCTTAGGTCCAAAAATTATTAATGAGTTAATTAAAAATAAATATGTTAATAATCCTGTAGATTTCTTTTATCTTACAGAAATGAATTTCATGAAATTAAATTATTTTAGTCGTAAGAAAAGTTTAAAAATACTTTCTTCAATTCATAAATGTAAAAAAACTACTTTTAAACGTTTTATTTATGCTTTAGGTATATCAAATGTAGGTGAAGTGATTTCGGAAAAAATTGCAAATCATTTTGTTAGTTTAAAACAATTGATGCATTCTGATGCCATTAAATTAAGTTCAATATCTGGAATAGGAAAATCAATTGCACATAATATACATAATTATTTTTCTATATCCTCTAATTGTCAAATGATTGATCAATTAATACATCAAATTGGTATTGTTTGGAAAAATCAAGATAATTGTAAAATAGAGAATAAAAATAAATTTTTATTTAATAAAAAAATTGTTTTAACCGGAGTGTTTAAGTATTTTTCTAGAATAGAATTAAAGACCTTATTAACAAATCTTGGAGCTCAAGTTATAAATCATATTTCTCGCAATATTGATATTTTAATTTGTGGAAAAAATTTTGGAGCTAAATTATTGCAAGCTAAAAAATTAAAAATTTTTATTATCAATGAAGAAAATTTATATAATTTGATAAATTTAGATATTAAAAAAATATAAAATTATATTTTGGGTCGTGCAGGATTTGAACCTGCGACCAATTGATTAAAAGTCAACTGCTCTACCGACTGAGCTAACGACCCTTAAAATTTTTATATAACTGATTTGTAAAATATATCACTGATTTTAAATTTAATTTAATAATTTATTTTAAGTTAATTTCAGAGATTTTAAAAATTATTTAATTATTTATAAAAACAACATATAATTTATTTTGGTAGGTGATGACGGACTCGAACCGCCGACTTCCTCCGTGTAAAGGAGGAGCTCTACCAACTGAGCTAATCACCTATTTATTTATCACAAAAATATATTATTCACTATTCTAAAGCTAGGATATTTAGAGAGTCAATCTTTTTTTAAAAAATAATATTTATTTGTTGTAAATTTAATCATAATGATTAAATTATACGCTATTTAAAATAATAGATTAAAAATTTATATTAAAAAATATTTTTTTTATATTTTATTTTTAAGAGTAATATTAATGTTATAAGGAATATATGAAAGTTATAACTCGTTTTGCTCCTAGTCCTACTGGAAATTTACATATTGGCAGTATTCGTACTGCTTTATACTCTTGGTTATTTGCAAGGCATTATAATGGGAAATTTATTCTTCGTATAGAAGATACTGATCTCAGTCGTATAGATTTAATGGCAGTTGATTCTATTTTAAATGGATTAAAATGGTTAGGTTTAAATTGGGATGAGAAACCGTTTTTTCAAACTAAGAGGTTAAGTAGATATAAAGAAGTTATTAATTTAATGTTAGAAAAAGAAGATGCATATATATGCGTTTGTTCATCAGAAAAGTTATTAGAAATAAAAAATAAACAAATTAAGTTAGGATACAAACCGCGTTATCCTGGTATTTGTAGAAATTTAAAAATTAAAAAAGATAAATTAAATAAAAATTATGTAATACGATTTAAAAATCCACTTGTTGGTCAAGTTATATTTCAAGATCAAATTAGAGGAGAAATTATTTTTCAAAATACAGAATTAGATGATTTTATTATTCAACGTTCAAATGGCATGCCAACTTATAATTTTTGTGTTGTAATTGATGATGCAGATATGAAAATTACTCATATTATTCGAGGTGAAGATCATATAAATAATACACCTCGTCAAATTAATGTTTTTAAATCTTTAGGTTTTAAAATACCTATCTATGCTCATTTATCAATGATTTTTGATGAATCAAAACAAAAATTTTCTAAAAGAAAACATGCTGTAAATATATTAGAATACTGTCAAAATGGTTTTTTACCTGAAGCTTTATTAAATTATATTGTGCGGTTAGGTTGGTCGCATGGTAATCAAGAAATTTTCAGTAAAAATGAAATGATCAAATTATTTAATTTAAAATCTATTAATAAATCTGCTAGTATTATTAATACTAAAAAACTTCTATGGATCAACAAATATTATATTAATAATTTATCTTTAGATACTCTTACTCAATTAATATATGAATATATGACAAAACAAAAAATTAATATTACTAATGGTCCTGATTTAAAATCTTTAATAATATTATTTCAAGGTCGTCATGCTACTCTAAAAGACATGATGGAATCTTTTCGATATTTTTATGAAGAAAGTAATTTTTTTAATTCAAATATAGAACAAAAATATAATGTAATAGAAAATTGTGTTACTTTAGAAATGTTTTATGAGAAAATAAATAATTTATTTGATTGGGAAGATAAATATATATCGATGATTATTAATGATATTTCAAAAGAAACAAGCGTACAAAAAAAAGATATTAATATGCTATTGCGTATATCTATCACAGGCAGTTTATATACACCTAGTATCAGTTCTATCATTTATTTAATTGGAAAACAAAAGGTATTATTGAGAATTCGAAAGGCTATTAATTATATCAAAATGCATAAAGCATAAAAAATATTATTTTTAAAAAAAATTTTAGTATTTGAAAATACTAAATAGTAAAAATTTAAAAATAACTTATAAAAAATTTGGTGATCTTATTTTTAATAAGATCTTACTTGAAGCAACTATACTATGTAAGAATTTTATTATATAATATCGATAACATTATATGATAATAAATATAAACATAAAATTAAAAATAATATTGACAGAATTCACCTGTTTTTATATTGTAATAATTTAGGGGCTATAGCTCATATGGCAGAGCACTTGCATGGCATGCAAGATGTAAGCGGTTCGATTCCGCTTAGCTCCACAAAAAAATGTATATGATAAATATTTTAATACTGTGCCGTTTTTTATTAGCACAGTAGAAAATATTATATAAATTTATATTTATTTTATTATAATTTTATAATAATTAAACTTGTTGACTCATGATCTCTTGATATGCTGATGTGATTTTATTTCTAATCTGTATAGCCATTTGTATAGAAATAGCAGATTTTTCTATATTTATCATTACATCATTAAGAGATACCCCTGATTCATTTAATATAAATTTTTTAGTTTCAGTGTTTTCATGATGTTGATTATTACTAATTTCTTCTAAAGCTGTTTTTATATAGTTTAAAAAACTGTTTTCTTTTCTGCTTGAATTTGTGTCTAGGTCATGAATGATTTTTACATCTTGATGACTTATATTATCAATAATCATCATCTTCCTCTACATTTTATTACACGTTATTTATATTTTTTGAAATACTATCATAATATATCTTTCACTGGAAAGATAAATTTTTAATAATGATATTAAAAATAATATTTTATTTGATATATTATTACACAACATTTTAAAAAAAATCATTTTTTTTTATAAAAAATATTTTTTATTTATACAAATTATGTAATAGTCAGTGAATTATTTGATGCTTTATTAAATTGTATTTAGAATTAACTATTTAGATAGGAAGATTTCATGAATTTCAGTGCTATAGAAGATTCAGTTATGAGAGAGAAAAAAAAATTTAGTAATTTTTTATCTCGATTTTTAAAAAATTCTCGTATTTTAATTATTTTATTAACAGCTACAGTAGTGACTACTGTTTCTGTTTCAATATGGATTAAATCTCCTGAGTATCAAATTTTATATAATAATTTATCTAATGAAGATAGTGGGGAGATTATTAATGAATTAAATAAAATGCATATTGCTTATCAGTTTACTGATATTTCTGGTCAAATCTCTGTTCCTAAAAATAAAGTTTATGAAGCACGTTTACATTTAGCAGAAAATAATCTTCCTAAAACTAGAGGAGTAGGTTTTGAGTTATTAGATCAAGCAAAATTCGGAGTTAGTCAATTCAATGAAAAAATAAATTATCAAAGAGCTTTAGAAGGAGAGTTAGCTAGAACTATACAAAGAATTAAAATTGTAAAAAATGCAAGAATACATATCGCTTTTCCTGAATCATCATTATTTTTAAATAATCAAAAAACATCATCTGCCTCAGTAATATTAAACCTTCAAACCGGATATCAACTAACTTTAAATCAAATTAATGCAATATTACACTTAATTGCTAGCAGTGTATCAAATTTACCAATTAAAAATATTACTATTGTAGATCAATCAGGAGCATTATTAAATCAAAATAATTTCGAATATGATCAAATTAACAATATACAATTGAAATATTCTGAAGATATTGAATCGCATTATAAAAATAGAATCAAAAATATTTTAGAACCATTAGTAGGACGTGGTAATGTAGATGCTCAAGTTACAGCACAAATAGATTTCAATGCACAAGAACAAACGGAAGAAAAATATTCACCAAATACTGATCGTAACAATCAAGCAATTAGATCTCATCAAACAAGCATGCATGATCAAACAAAAAAAAATGTAAAAACAGATTTTCCTAATAATTTTCCTCACTTGAATAATGATATAGATCTTAATAGCAAAATAAATAATAAAAAAGAGTTACTTTCTAAACAAAATAATAATATTAATACTAGCTATGCTCCTCTTGACAGTGTAGTCACTAGAGATAATACAACAAATTATGAATTAAATCACAGTGTGCTACATACTAAAATGAATATAGGAGAAATAAAAAGATTATCAGCAGCAGTAATTATTAATTTTGTTAAAGATAAAAATGGTAAAAATATACCTTTAACTCCAGAACAAATAAAGAATTTTGAAAAATTAACTCGTGAAGCAATAGGATATTCTCGCACTAGAGGAGATAGTGTTCATATTGTTAACGCATCATTTTTTAAACATGAAAACATATTTCCTGTTGCAATTCATCATTCTCAAAAATTTGACTTATTAGATTATTTATTGATTTTTGCACCATGGTTTTTTTCTTTTTTATTTTTGTTTTTTTTATTAAAAAAATATATTTTTTCTGCTTCTAAAAAAAAACATCTTAAAAATATAAAAATTTCTGAAAAAACCAAACATATCAGTACAAATAATGATTTAGAAAAAGATATTGTTCAATTTGATATACAAAACAATAATAACTTAAATAAGTTAATTCATCAGATTGGTAATATATCTAATCAAAATCCACGTACTATAGCATTAATTATTCGTAAATGGATGAGTGATAAAATATGAGTTTAAATGGCATTGAAAAAAGCGCATTACTATTAATGACAATAGGGGCTGAACAAGCTGGAGAAATATTAAAAAATTTAACTCCTTATGAAGTTCAAGAATTAATTGCTTCTATGATAAATATTCAAAGCGTTTCTAATAAAAAATTGCAGGAAGTTCTGTTGGAATGTTATAATCTTGCTATAAAAAACAACATTTTTAATTATAATAATAGTGATGAATATCTTCTAAAGATGTTGACTGAAGCATTAGGAGATAAAGCAGGAAATTCTATTTTACAAGAGGCGTTAGAAATTCGTAATGCTAAAATATCTATTAAAGCTCTTAACTATATAAGCGCACAAAAAATAGCTTGTTTATTAAAAGATGAACATCCCCAAGTTATTACAACAATACTTGTATTTTTACATCAAAAGCAATCAGCACAAATTTTAACATTCTTTAATCAAGAAAAACGTGCTGAAATCATATTAAGAATCACAGAATTTCATGGAGTTGAAGAAGGTATTTTAATTGAACTTAACAAAGTAATTAAAAATTTAATTAATAATAAAAAAATAGTTTTATCAGAACGAGGAGGAGTAAAAACTGCAGTTAAAATTTTAAATTCAATGGATATAAAAAAAGAAAAAGAGACTATACAGATAATCAAAACATTTAATAAAACATTAGCAAAATCAATTATTGATGAAATGTTTTTATTTGAAAATATAGTCGATTTAGATGATAAATATATTAAAATAATTATTCAAAATTTAGAGAGAGAAAAATTATATATTGCATTAATAAACACTACAGTAGCTGTGAGAGAAAAATTTTTTAAAAATATGTCTGATAAAGAATCAAAAAGCATTTCTAATCGATTAAACGAGAAGTCTTATATTTCTAGTGTGTCTATCAAAAATGAACAAAAATTGATTTTAATAATGATTCATAATATTTTAAAGAATGGAGATCTTTCATTAGAAAATTTAAGAGAGTATTATGTCTAACTTAAATACAAATAAAAAATGGGTAAATTGGTTTCCAGAAGAAGTATTTTTGAAAAATATTAATAATAACCAAACAATACTTTATAACATTGAAAAAATTAAAAAAGAAGATTTTTGTATTAACAATAATGTAAATAATATATCGAAAGAATTAAGTATAAATAAAACTAATACAGAAATACATAAAGAAGCCTTTAAAAAAGGATTTTTAGAAGGCAAAATGGCTCATGATATTTTAACAAAAAAATTAAATAATTTATGTTTATCGTTTGAAAAAGATCTGTCTACTTTTGAAAATCAATTATACTCTGCTGTATTAAAAATAGTTATAAAAATTTCATCTTATATTATTGGTAAAAATATTAATATTGATCAATCTATTTTAATTAAAAACATTAAAAAAATTTTTAATGAAAATGGTTCTTTTTTAAAACATCCTCGAATTTTAGTGCATCCAGATAATAAAATATTATTAGAAAATACATTTAAAAAATTTATTAAGAATTATCAATGGAGATTAGAATATGATGATAATATTGACATAAATGGTTGTAAAGTTATATCAGAAGATAGTTATATAGATTCTACAGTTGATGCCAGATGGGAAGAATTATATCGTCTTATATTTTCAGAGGAATATTAATGAATTTAAGATTTACAAAATTTTTCAAAAAATTTTCTTCTTTTGAATATCAGATTAATCAATTATCTAGTATTATTAATTATGGTCGATTAGTAAGTATTAATGGATTGGTTTTAGAAGCCGTAGGGTTAACTAGTTCTATAGGATCCGAATGTTTTATAGAACGTATAATAGAAAAAAAAAGAAGAGATATTAGAGCTCAAATAATAGGTTTTTCAGGTAAAAAAACTTTTTTATTAGCATCAGAAGAGATTAGAGGTGTATTTCCTGGAGCTCGTGTTTTTATTAAATTTAGGAATAATAAAAATTATGTATTGAGAAAAATGCCATTTAGTACTCAGTTATTAGGAAGAGTATTAGATGCTCGAGGTGATCCATTAGATCAATTACCTAAAATAGATTATAAATATTATTCTGCAATAGAACAAAATTCGATTAATCCGTTACATAGAGAATCAATTACTGAAATTTTAGATACTGGCATACGTTCTATTAATACTCTTTTAACTATTGGACAAGGCCAAAAAATAGGAATTTTTTCTAGTTCAGGCCTGGGTAAAAGTATGTTGATCGGAATGATAGCAAAATATACAAAATCTGATGTTATTGTTATTGGCTTAATTGGAGAGCGTGGCAGAGAAGTAAAAGATTTTATAAAAAATATATTAGGTCCTGAAGGTTTATTACGATCTGTTATAATAGCTGCTCCTGCAGATGTATCTCCTATTTTAAAAATACAAGCTGCTTCTTATTCAGCTAACATTGCAGAGTATTTTTTTAAGAAAAATAAAAATGTTTTGTTTATTATGGATTCTTTAACTCGTTATGCAATGGCTCAAAGAGAGATTGCATTATCATTAGGTGAATTACCAGTTTTTAAAGGCTATCCAGCATCTTTATTTTCAAAAATTTCAAATTTAGTTGAGTCTACTGGAATAGTCAGTCAACAAAAAGGTTCAATTACATCATTTTATACGATTTTAAATGAAAGTGAAGACGAACAAGATCCAGTTTCGCATCTTGCTCGTTCTATATTAGATGGTCATATTATATTATCTCGTGATTATGCTGACGCAGGACATTATCCTGCTATTGACATTGAATCGTCTATCAGTCGCGTTATGCCGAATATTATTAATTCTAAACAGTATCAACAAGCATTATATTTTAAAAAATTAGTTTCTGTATATCAAAAAAATAAAGATTTAATTAATGTTGGAGCATATATTCATGGTACTGATATAATTTTAGATCATGCTATTAAACTCTGGCCGAAATTAGAAAAATTTTTGCAGCAAACAATGTCAGAAAAACATGATTATTATTCTTCTTGTAAAAATTTAAATGAAATATTTCTTTAAAAATTTCATAGTATTTAGGATACAAAAATGCAAGATAAAAAAAATGTTTTTTCCATATTAGAAAAAATAGAAAAAAATAAATATCAAATTACAATGATGAATATTAAAAATATTTATTTACAAGAAAGAAAAAATTTAGATCAATTAAAGATATTAAATAATTATCGAAAAGAATATTTGAAAAAAATACATATAGAAATGCTAGCAGGTATTAACGTGAATTATTTGATAAACTATAACAATTTTATGCGTATGTTAGATAAAATTATCCAAGAAAATATATGTTTTATTGAAAATCATAAAAAAATTGTTAATGAACATTTAAATGCTATTATTAAAAGTCAGATAAATTTAAAAACTTGGGAGTATTTAGATAAAATATGTAAAAAAAATATATTAAAAAGAAAATTAAGAAAAGAACAGATGATTAATGATAATAATATTCAACTACAATCTTTTCAAAAAGGATGATTATTGTAATGCCAGAAATAATTAATAATATACAGTGTCATAAAAATATTATTAGTCAAAATAATAATTTTAAATATTCTCTTTGTAAATTTGATTTATTTACTTCTATTTTTGATGCATATAATACATATTCTTTAAAAAAAGAAATAAAATTTCATTCTATACCAGTAGAAGAAAAAAAATATGATGATAATAGTATTATATATTCTAATTTTCATTATATGTTAAATAATTTATTAAACGTTTTAGACCATAATAAAAAGACAATTTATACTAATCAATCAAATCATGTTAAACATAAAAATATACAAAATAACACAATAGATATAAATAATGATAATCATGCTATTCAATTCAATGATTTTTTAAGAAATACATTTAATATTAAAATCAAACAAGAAAATAATGAGGCATTTTTAAAAAAAAAACTATCTCGTCAAATTAATCGAATTGTAAAAAAGTATAAAAATGATATTACAAAAAATAATAAAATATATGAACATTATCCTATAAATAAAAGCAGTAATTTACATTTTTCTCAAACAAAAAATCAATCTTATCAAAAACAATTAAACTGGTTTATAAAAAATATTGATTTTAGTGATCATGATAAAAAGATTGTTTTTACGTCAGATGTGAATAAATTTAAAAATGATTTAGATTTCCCTAAGATAGAGAATAAAATATATACCGAAATCAATCATCAAAACAAATTGAATCTATTAAGTTCAAATGAATTAGATTTATTAAATATACAAAAAATTGTTTTACAAGATTCTAATAATTTTATTAAATGGAAAGATTTTATTAGTCAAAAAATACTTTCATTTATAGCACATAATAATAGTCACGCTAAAATTAATTTAAAACCTGAATCATTAGGATCAATAAATATTATTATGAACATAAAAAATGATAATATTATATTACAGCTGATTTCTGAAAATCACAAAGTTCGAATATTGTTCAATAAGTGTATACCGTTTTTATCACATGAACTAAATAAACAAGGAATGATATTAGAAAAATGTAATATACTTAGTTCTTTAAAACATTATCGAAATATTTATAATAATAAAAAATGTTCTAAAAAGTCTATTGATCGTGTTAATCAATTTCAAAAAACAATAAATACTTGTGAACAAAAAAGTAGTTTTATGGAATATAAAAAAATAGATTGGTATGTTTAATGATTGATATATTTATTTATAAGAAAATATTTTTGATACAAACATATATTATTATATATCACGATATATTATCAAAAAATTTATTTTTTATAAATTATATATTCGATTAACTGTAACCTGTGAGGTATATAAATGGGGAAAACTAATATTTTAAATGATAAATTTAAAACAGTTGATCAAAAAAATAATAATTTAAAGAATTTTTTACAAGAAGATGAAATTCAAATTTTAGAAAATATTAATCAGTACTTTATTAAAAACTTTATAAGTTTTTTTTCTAAATTAATTAAAAATCAAATTCAATTAATTGAGTATAATTTTAAAATAGAATCTTATAATTTTGATAATATTGTTAAGAAGCATATAGAATGTTTTAATATCATTGAAATATCTCCTCGTCAAGATAATGCTTTAATTATTTTTTATAATCATTTTTTATCATACACATTAGATTTATTATTTGGGGGATTTGGGAAGATTACAAAAACAATAACAAAATCAAAAGATATTACAAATACTAATGTATTTATTAATACAAAAATTATTACATTTATTACGAATCTTCTATCTAATATTTATACAAAATATTTTTGTACAGAAATCAATTTTATTTATAAAAAACTATTTTTTGATAATAAAACGTATAAAATTGATTCAAAAACAATATTTTTAACTAATAATTTTAATTTTATGATTAATAATATTACTTTATCTTTTGATATACTTATTCCTAAGTCAATTATCTCGCAAATTAATTTAAAAAAAAATATCTTATTAAAAAATCACAATAATGTATATAAGAAAAAAAATAAATTTTCCTTAGAAGATATAAAAGATGTAGAATTAAATATTATTGCTCGTATGATTTCTACTACTATATCAAAAGATAAATTTGATAACTTATCAGTTGGTGATGTTTTGCCAATTCATCAGCCTGATAAAATTATAGGATATCTAGAAAATCAACCTATATTTTTCGGTAAATATAAAAGTTTTAATAAAAAATATATTGTTTTTATAGAAAAATTTATTAATCATGATTCAGAATTAAATAAAAAAGGTAAGATTAAATGAGTAACATAGTAGAAAACTCAATAAATAAAAATATTATTGCATCTGAAAAAAAAAAATCAGAAACTGAATTGATTAATGAAAATAGCTCTAATGAAGACACATCGAATCATTCTGAAAAATTAAGTAAATCAAAAAATATTTTACTTAATACAGAAGTTAAAATTACTATTGAATTAGGAAAATCAAAAATTAAAATTAAAGATTTTCTTAAATTATCTGAAGAAAAAATATTTATTTTGAATAAATCGGTAAAAGAACCATTAGATATATTTATAAATGATTATTTAATTGCATCTGGAGAACTTGTAGTGTTAGATAAAAAATATGGTATTCGTATTACGAATATTAAAAGTTCTTTAAAAAATATCAATATTTCATCTTAAAATGAAATTTTATGAAAAATAACTCTTCTATTGAATCATCATTTAATAGTTTTCACTCAATATTGAATAATGAAAAAATTTTTCAAATGCTTAGTTCATTATCTTTAATAATATTATTAATACTAATTATAACGTGGATTTTAAAAAAAATTTCTTTTATTAAAATTAATAATATGATGTCTTGTATGACGATATTAGATAGGTTGTCTATTGGTCCTCAGGAATACATTATTCTTGTTAAAATTACAGATATAAAATTAATTTTAGGTGTAACGAAAAATAATATTACTCATTTGCATACTGTTACATCAATTATAAAAAATACATCTACACAAGATCAATCAATAAAAAAAATAGATAATATTTTATTAAAAAAAAAATATTTTTATCATTTTTTAAGTAATTTTTCTAAAATATTCTGGAAAAAAACAATGTTTTATAAGATTATTTCAATTATATTTTTATTGCTATTTTGTCCGACTATTTATGCTCAAATACCTGGGATAACCAGTCATATATTAAAAGACGGTGGACAAACATGGTCTGTACCTATACAAACATTAGTTTTTTTAACGTCTTTAACTTTTCTTCCAGCATTTCTTTTAATGATGACCAGTTTTACACGAATTATTATTGTATTTGGTTTGTTACGTAATGCATTAGGTACTCCGTATGCTCCATCTAATCAAATATTACTTGGTTTAGCGCTTTTTTTAACGTTTTTTATTATGTCTCCTACATTTGATAAAATTTATCAAGATGCATATATACCGTTTAGTGAAGAGAAATTAAATATGGAAGATGCTATTTTGAAAGGATCAGTTCCTTTAAAAAAATTTATGTTAAATCAAACACGTATTACAGATTTAGAATTATTTTCAAAATTAGCTCATATTTCTAAATATAATAATCCAAATGATATACCTATGCGGATTTTATTACCATCTTTTATTACTAGTGAATTAAAAACCGCTTTTCAAATTGGTTTTACAATTTTTATACCTTTTTTAATTATTGATTTAATAGTAGCAAGTGTTTTAATGGCTTTAGGTATGATGATGGTGCCACCTTCAACAATTTCTTTACCTTTTAAGTTAATGTTATTTGTATTAGTAGATGGATGGCAGTTATTAGTTACGTCATTAGCAGCAAGTTTTAATACATAATATTTTTTTATTTTTATTGCTAATTATTTAAATTTTTTAAAAGGAGATATTAATTTATGACTTCTGAGTCTGTAATGGAATTATTTTATAATGCAATCAAAGTCACATTAATTATTGCATCACCATTGTTATTAGCAACTTTAATTAGCGGTTTAATCATTAGTATATTACAAGCAGCAACACAAATTAATGAGCAAACTCTTTCTTTTATTCCAAAGATTATTTCTGTTTTAGGCATCATAATCATCTTAGGTCCTTGGATGTTAGGTGTTATGTTAGATTATATGCATAATTTATTTACCAATATACCATTGATTACAAAATAATGTTAACTTTCAATAGTTTCGAATTAATGCAATTGATTAGTAATTTTTTTTGGCCTATGGTCCGAATTTTATCATTTTTGTCTGTTTTACCTATTTTTAATAATACTATTTTTAATAAAAAAAACAAAATCATTTTATCTGGAATAATTAGTTGGTTAATTTCTCCATTTTTGCCTGAAGTACATATTATATTATTTTCTTTTATGGGTTTATTATTATTTTTTCAACAAATATTAATTGGTGTAGTATTAGGTTTTATTGCGCAATTTATATTTATTACGATTGATTTAGCGGGTGAATTTATCAGCTTACAAATGGGTTTATCATTTGCTACTATTTTTAATAGTCATATACATATTGGAAATTCTATTATATCTCGTCTATTAAATATTTTAACTTTATTTATTTTTCTTGCATGTAATACTCATTTACATTTGATTTCTATATTAATTGATAGTTTTTATAGTATGCCGATTGATACTTACGTTTTAAATGCAAATATTTTTTTTATTTTATTAAAATTTTCTAGTTATTTCTTTGTAAATGGTATTATTTTAATTTTACCGATAGTAATTATATTATTAGTATTAAGTTGTATGATGAGCATATTAAATCGTTTATCTCCGCAGATATCAATTTTTTCTATTGGTTTGCCATTAAATTTATTTTTTGGAATATTTATTCTATATTTTTTAATACCAAATATATTGCCATTTTTGGAAAATTTAATTCATGAGACAATTGTTTTTATTAATTATAATTTTATACAACTGTAATTTTTGATAAATAAAGTATAATTTTTTGAGAAATTATACTTTAATTCTATTATATATTATAGGTCAGTACTTTCTCTTATTTTATTTAATTTTACCTTCATTGTATAAGACATGTTTTTGAATAACAGGATCATATTTTTTAAATTTTAATTTATCAGGCGTATTTCGTTTATTTTTAGTTGTTGTGTAATAATGACCAGTTCCTGCAGATGATATCATTTTAATTTTTTCACGATTTTTTTTAGCCATAATAATATCACCTTTATTTTTTAAGATTTATTTTTTGTATAATGGTTTCGATTCCATTTTTATCAATACATCTCATACCATGAGCTGAAACACGTAATTTAATAAATCTTTTTTGATCAGGAACCCAAAATCGATGATATTGAAGATTGATTAAAAACTTTCTTTTAGTAGCATTCATTGCATGAGATCGATTATTGCCAATCATTCTTTTTTTTCTAGTAACTTGACAAATACGTGACATAATTTATTCTCTTAAATTTAATTAAATCATTTATCATTTTAAATAAAAATATTTTAACATATTATAAAATACTATAATAGTTGTTTAATTTTTACTAGTTTTTATTGTATAAAAAATTTTAATGAATTTTAGATATAAAATATTATATTAATTATTATTAAAATAACATTATACATTATAAAATTAATATCAAATCAGGATAATTTTTATGAATATATGTCAGAGATTCTTATTTAAATCTTTGATGTTTTTTTCTATTTTTTTTGTGGCTTTCATATTATTGCTAGAAACTAATTTAGGTTTTAAATGGTTTTTTAATTTATCTAATCATTTTTTTATAAAATTAAAAGTAGAAAAAATATCAGGAAATTGGCGTGATTTTTTATTAAAAAATATTGAATATGATCGTTTAAATTATTCTATGAAGGCTAATAGCGTGCATATTAAATTAGACGCTAAATCGTTATTTAATATGTTGATAGTTTTTAAAGATATTCAAATAAACCATTTAGTAGTTTTATCAAAACATAATATATCTAATGATTTTTCAAAAAAAAAAATCTTTCATAATATTATAAAAAAAAATATATTTATTAAATATCCATTAATTTTCCAAAAAATACATATAGATAATTTACTATTTCAATCTTCTCGATTTAACATATTATTTTTAAATATTTTAACTAGCATTAAATTCATGAATAATGATGTTATTTTTTCCCCTAGTTATATTGATAATATTAATGTAAAAACTCCTAATTTTCAATCATCTAGAATAATTTTCAAACAACATCATGTTACACAGAAATTTAATACAATTAAAGAATTAAAATATTTAAAAAAAATATATCGCTTTTTAAAATATTATTCAAAAACTTCCCCAATACATATTCCATTAAATATTGATTTGAAATATGTTAAATGTAAAAAAATACAAATTATTAACAATAAAAATATTGGTTTATTGCAATTAAAATTACAAGCTAAAATAAAGAATGATATTTTAAGTATCAAAACTGCTAACATCAAGTCGGATATTTTTCAAATAAAATCTTTTGGAAAAATTATATTTCATAATAATTCTTCTATTTCATCTATTATAAACAACAAAATAATTATACCGAAAATAAGCAATAAAAATATTAATATTTTATTTAAATCGTATTTAAATAAATCATTTATATTTACATTAAAATCAAAAAATTTATATAAATTAAATATGCATGGATCAATTTTTTTTAATAATGTAAATGAACCATTTAATTTAAAATTAGATATCCAAAATTTATTTTGGCCTATTAAAAAAAAATATTTTTTAAAATTCATGAATTTACATGCTTGTGTAAAAGGACAAATAAATCACTATTTTATATCTTTTCAAAACATATTTGCATTAAAAGGATTACCTTCAATTTTATTAAATCTTAAAGGACAAGGTAGCTTAGAAAATATATTTTTAAAAAAAGTGCAATTATTTCCTGTAGATATTCATAATAATAATAATACAAATATAAAATCTATTATTAATCGTCAAAAATATAATAAGAATATATTAGAATTAATAGGAAAAATGAATATTTTAGCTAAAATTCATAATAATATAAAACATTTATATATTCCTAATATTGATCTTAATCTTGCTTTTATGCAAAAAAAACTGGATATATTAGGATCTTTATATTATCAAAATAATAATTTACTAAGGATTCCAAAAATTAATTTATTTATAGGAAAAAATCAATTATTTTTCAAAGGTTGCATAGGTCATACATATAATATCGATTCGTCAATTTATGCAAGTAATTTAAATTATTTTATTCCTAGTTTAACAGGTCAAATTAAAGCTAAAGCAAAATTGTATGGAAATTATATTTTTTCAATATTAACTGGAAAATTTTTTGCTTCTAATCTACATGTTGACAATTTAAATATTAAAGATGTAAAAATATCTACAAATATTAATATGCAAGATATAACTTCAGGAAAGATATTTTTATATGCAAAAAAAATAAATTTTTATAATACTTATATTAATTATTTACATATTAAAATTAATCTTCATGATAAAAACCAGAATTGTGATTTTTTACTAAAAAGTAAAAATTTTTATATGCATTTTATAATTCATGGAAAATTTAATAAAGAAGAAAAAATTTGGCATGGTTTATTAAAAACAATGAATATAAAAACATTATTCGGAGAATATCACTTGAGAAAAAAATTTTCAGTTAATTATAATATTAATTATTTTATAGATTATATATATAAAAAAAATATACAAAGAATAAATATTCTTTCATTTATAAAATATAATAAAAAATTATTTTTTTGCAATATTTTTAGCAAACCGCTAATAAAGTTTAAAAGCAATTTATTTATTAAAGGATATTTAAAAAGTTTTTTAGGAGATAAAATTTCTAATGGAAAAATATTTTTAATAGGATCCAATATACAAGCTGAAAAAAATCAAAATAATAAAACATTTTTAGAAAAAATTGATTTTTTAAAAATATCTGTTAATTTATTCGAAAATAATTTAAAAGCTAAATGGATTGTCAAAAAAATCAATGCATCATTAAAAAATGGTATGATATTTGGATATTTTAATATTCTAAATTTTTATAAAAATAAAAATATAAACGGTAAATGTTATATTATTAATTTTCCGATTTCTTTATTAAATTTTATTATATCTAATAATAATACAATAAATGGCATATTTAACAGTAAAATAAAATTTTTTGGAACAATTTATCAGCCTAAAATTTTGGCTGATATTGATGTTAAAGATATTTATATTAGAACTAATAATACATTAAAATATCTTTCTATATTATTTCCTCATTTTCTAAAAAAAATTAAATTTATAAAAATTTATCAAGAAATATTGATAAAAAAAGGAAAAATATTATTTAAATTACATCCACTTTTTAAAAATTCTCATTCTAATTTATCATGGTATCTTTCTGTGAATAGTGATCAAATATTTATATTTATTTTTCCAAAAATTCCAATTAAATTTTCTACTCATTTAAATTTATATTATTTATTGACAAGATATAATTTAACAGGTTTTATAAAATTACCCTTTTTATATTTTAAAATCAATGAAAAAAACTTGGTATTTTAATTAAATATAATTCTAATAAAATATTAAAAATTTATTTATTTTGTGCGCGATGATATGCTTGATGAATTTCTAATTTAGCTTCTTGACAATTTCCCCAACCAATAATTTTAACCCATTTATCTTTTTCTAATGTTTTATAATTTTGAAAAAAATGGCTAATTTGTTTTTTTAATAAATCTGATATATCTGAAATATCATTTATATTTTTATATTCTGTACAAATTTTACTTTTTGGTACAGCTATAATTTTTGCATCATTTCCTGATTCATCATGCATTTTTAATATTCCAATAGGTTTACAATGAATGACAGAATTTGATTGTATTGGATAAAGAGAAGGCACTAATACATCTATAGGGTCACCATCTAAAGATAAAGTGTGATTAATATATCCGTAATTACAAGGATAAAACATAGGAGTGGGTATAAAACGATCTACAAAAAGTATTCCTGATTTTTTATCTATTTCATATTTTATAGGAGATGAATTAGATGGTATTTCTATAATGACATATACATCATGAGGTATATTATCACCTGCTATAATATTTTTAAAATTCATTATATTTTTTCCTTTAATAATAAATTTTTTATTAATATATCATTACACAATTTAATAAAATGTAAATCTTAATATTGAAATATAATTATATCTATTATTTATAATAACTAATTGATATTCATTTGTAATGTTTTTTTATATAATATTTTATATACACATAAAATTTTTAAGGATTAATATATGCAATTAATCAAAGATATAAAAATAGAGGAATTATCTTTACTAAATACTGTACAAAAGACATTAGAACTATCTAAAAATAAAAATATTTCTATTGAAGTGTATATAAAAAAAACAATTGGAATTAGTGTTAATATTAGACGTAGCATTGTAGAAAGTGTTGAATTTAATAGTGATGGTGCATTATTTATTACAGTATATAATAAATTTTCGAAAAGCACTGTATCATCAAAAGATTTTAGCTTTAATGGCATAGAAAATATGTTAGACATAGCTATTAATATCTCAAAACACACTTCTTCTGATTTTTTTTCAGGATTGCCTGATATAAAAAATTTATGTTTTGATGAATTAGAACTTGATTTATTTCATCCATGGGAATGGAATATCAAACATGCTATTCAATTTGCTATTTCATCAGAACAAGCGGCGTTAAATTTTGATAAAAGAATTGTAAATAGTGAAGGAAGTTTCTTTAACGGACACATTACAATGAATGTATTTGGAAATAGTTTAGGAATGTTACAAAAATATAAATCGACTCATTATTCAAGTTATAATTGTATGATTGCACAAGATAAAAATGCTATGCAAAGAGATTTTGATTATTCTGTTTCAAGAAAAATAGATAATTTATTAAAACCAGAAACATTAGGCCAAAATAGTGCTAAACGTGCTGTATCTAGATTAGGGGCAAAAAAAATAGCTACTATGAAATCGCCAATTATTTTTTTATCTTCAATATCTTATATTTTTTTTTCACATCTTGTTTCTGCAATTAGCGGTAATAATATTTATCAAAAATCTACATTTTTACTTAATGATTTAAAAAATAAAATTTTTCCTGATTGGTTAGATATTTTAGAAAATCCACATTTAAAACAAGGTCTAGGAAGTAAACCATTTGATGATGAAGGTGTATCTACTAATATAAAATATATTGTTCGTAATGGAATATTACAGACATGGTTATTAAATAGTTATACTGCTCGAAAACTTCAATTAGAAAGTACAGGAAATTGTGGTGGAATTTATAATTGGCTAGTATCACATAAAAATATCTCTTTTGAAGAGTTGTTAAGATATATGAATAAAGGTGTATTAATTACAGAGTTAATGGGTCAAGGTGTAGACATTATTAATGGAAATTATTCACGAGGAGCTGTAGGTTTTTGGGTTGAACAAGGAAAAATTGCTTATCCTATACATGAAATTACAATATCTGGAAATTTAAGAAATATGTGGAATAATATTATTAGTATTAGTAATGATGTTGATGTCCGTAATAATATTCAATGTGGTTCAGTTTTATTATCTGAAATACAGGTTTCTGGAAATTAATTAAAAAATATATTTTTAAGAAATATTAAAGGTAATAAATTTATTACCTTTAAAACAAATTAAAAAATTTTTTAACTTTATGAAGTTGACCTATAAGCCGGGTTCTGTTTAAACAGTCATTCATCTAGATTAATAATCACTTATTAATTCAAGCAGCCTACCCAGGTTTCAATAGCACGAGCAGCACAAGTTAATAAAATGTTATCCTATATTTGGCTTTGCTCCAGGTGGAGTTTACCTAGCCATAATTGTTACCAATTATGCGGTGCGCTCTTACCGCACCTTTTCACCCTTTCCATATTGTATTAATGACAAATTGGAGGTTTATTTTCTGTTGCACTTGTCATAAGCTTACGCTTTCCAGGTGTTATCTGGCACCTTGCTCTATGGAGCCCGGACTTTCCTCTTTTTAATTTGATTAAAATTAAACAGCGACTGTTTGGTCAACTTCAGAATTAATAATACAATATTTAAACTTTTTTGTCATGCTTATTTTTGATAACATATTGATATAAATTATTTTTATTAAAATTATGTATTTTAGCTGTAATAAATACTGATGTTTTTACAGTACAAAAATTTCTTAGCATAAAAAAAGTATCTAATATTTTTTTATCTAAATTATGATTTTTTGATTTTTTAAAACCATCAATAATAATTACCATTTCTCCTTTATAACGATTTTTTTCTTCTTTTAGCCATTTTAGTAATACAGCAGCTTGTGCTCCATAAATTGATTCCCATTTTTTTGTAATTTCTCTAGCGATTACTATATGTCTATTTTCATCTATTTGTTCTATTATATCTTGTATACTTTCAAGAATTCTATATTTTGATTCATAAAAAATAATTGGTCGTGTTTCTTCTCTTAAAGAATACAATAAATTACGTCTGATTTGTTTTTTAGAAGGCAAAAATCCTTCATAACAAAAACGACCATACATTAAACCAGATGCACTTAATGCTGTAATAGCTGCGCACGGACCAGGAAGAGGGATAACTTGAATATTACAATTATGACATTTTTTTATTAATAAATTACCGGGATCATTAATAATTGGCGTACCTGCATTAGATACTAAAGCAATTTTTTTACCTATTTTAAGTTCATTAATCAAATGATCACTTTGTTTTTTTTCGTTATTTTTATTTAGTGATATTAAAAAATTTTTAATATTAAAATGCTGAAGTAAAAGATTAGTATGCTGAATATTTTCAGCAGCAATGATATTTACTGTATTTAATATTTTTAATGCTCTGTGAGTGATGTCTGATAAATTACCAATTGGAGTAGGTATAATATATAAAATACCAATATAATTTTGATTCATTTTATTCCGTAAAATAATATTATATTATAATAATAAATATTATCTCGAATATTTAAAATAAAATAAAATATTTTTATTATGCCTAATATTATTTGATTATGTAATTTTTTGTTAGCGTAAGGATTGCAATATGAAACGTGTCGTTATTACAGGCATTGGCATTATTTCTAGTATTGGTAATAATAAAGAAAAAGTATTAAATTCTTTATATAATGGTATTTCTGGAATTATTTTTTCAAAAGAAATGCAAAAATTAAATATGAGAAGTAATGTTTGGGGTTATGTTGAATTACAACAAAATCATATAATTTTAAAAAAAATAAATCGATTTATGAATAATAGCTCTAAATATTCATTTATAACTATGTTAGAGGCTATTCAAGATGCAAATTTAAAAAATCAATATTATCAAAATAATCCTCGTGTAGGCATTATTACAGGATCAGGATGTGGTTTTACAGAAAATGTTATTTATAATAAATATAATATGAAAAATAAATATATTTCAAATGTTATTAGTCCGTATCTTGCAATCAAAACGATGCCATCTACTACATCTGCTTGTTTATCTGTTTTATTTAAACTACATGGAGTTAGTTATTCGATTAGTTCAGCTTGCGCTACTTCTGCCCATTGCATTGGAAACGCATTTGAATTAATTCAACTTGGAAAGCAAGATCTAATGTTTGCAGGAGGAAGTGAAGTGATAACTTTAGAATTAGCTCGTCAATTTGATGCTATGAAAGTGTTATCTGCTAATTTTAATGATAATCCTCAACAAGCATCACGTGTTTATGATGTAGATCGTGATGGTTTTGTTATTTCAGGAGGAGCAGGGATGTTAGTTCTTGAAGAATTAAATTGTGCTTTATCTCGCTCAGCTAATATATATGCAGAAGTTATTGGATATGGAGCAACATCCGATGGTAGCAGTATGTTTATACCATCAGGAGATGGAGCAGAACGTTGTATGAAGTTGGCAAGAGTAAATAAAGATATATTGATTGATTATATTAATGCGCATGGTGCATCTACACAAATTGGAGACATAACAGAATTAAAAGCTATAAAAAAAGTATTTTTCAATGAAAATCAGCCAATGATATCAGCAACAAAATCTATGACAGGTCATGCATTAGGAGCATCAGGTGTACATGAAATAATTTATACTTTGTTGATGCTGCAACATGATTTTATAGCTCCAACAATTAATATTAAAAAATTAGATTATCAAGCAAAAAATATGAATATTATTCAAAAAGTTACTAATGTTAAAATAACTACAGCTATGTCTAATAGCTTTGGTTTTGGAGGGTCAAATGCATCATTAGTAATACAAAAATATTAATGTTATATATCATAATATTTTATAAAGTAAGAGAAATTAAATATTTTAGTATTAATAATAAAAAATCATTTTAATGTTTAAAATATTAAAATGATTTTTTATTATTAAAATAGCCAGGTTTATTATATAAGATATACCTAAATTTAAAATTATATATCCATAAAAATTTTTATTTTTCAATAAGAGAGTTTTAAGTATGAATCAATTAGATATTTTGAAGCAATTTTCTACTATTGTAGCAGATACAAGTGATATAGAATCTATATGCAAATATCAACCTCAAGATGCAACTACTAATCCGTCACTCATATTACAAGCAGTAAATACTGATATAAATCAAAAATTTATAGATCAAGCGGTGCAATATGCAAAAAAGAAAGGAGGCTTATTAAAAGATCAGATCATTAATGCAAGTGATAAAATATTAGTTAATCTTGGAATAGAAATTTTAAAACATATACCAGGTTACATTTCTAGTGAAGTTGATGCTCGTTTATCTTTTAATACAGAACAATGTATTTTAAAAGCACAAAAATTGATTGATTTATATGAAGAATCAGGTATTTCTAGAAATAGAGTATTAATTAAACTAGCAGCAACTTGGGAATGTATAAAAGCTGCAGAAGAACTAATAAAAAATAATATTTTTTGCAATTTGACTCTTTTATTTTCTTTTGCACAAGCACGAGCTTGTGCTGAATCGAAAGTTTTTTTAATTTCTCCCTTTGTTGGTAGAATTTATGATTGGTATGTTGCACAAAATTTATTATCAAAATCTTTTGTAGGTAAAGATCCTGGTGTTATATCGGTTTGTAAGATTTATGATTATTATAAACAACATAATTATAAAACTATTATTATGGCAGCAAGTTTTCGTAATATTCAACAGATATTATATTTATCCGGATGTGACAAATTGACTATTTCACCTATTTTATTAAAACAATTACAATCTTATCCTGGTAAAATAGAGAGACAATTAAAACTTCCTAATATTTTATTATCATCTCCAAATTCATTATCTGAAGATGAATTTCGTTGGGAACACAATCAAGATGCCATGGCTGTTCAAAAATTATCTGAAGGTATACGTAATTTTGGAAAAGATCAAATGGATTTAGAAAAAATACTTTCTAAACGGATATAGTATTTTATCATATTAAATAATATTAATAATTTTAAGGAAAATATATGTATTTACGAAAAAAATTGGCTAATGCGATTCGAATATTAAGCATAGATGCTATTCAAAAAGCAAAATCAGGACATCCTGGTATGCCTATGGGTATGGCTGATATTGCTGAAGTTTTATGGAGAGACTTTTTCAAACATAATCCTAAAAATCCTAACTGGTATAATCGTGATCGATTTGTTCTATCAAATGGACATGGTTCAATGTTATTATATAGTTTATTGCATCTTACAGGATATCATTTGTCAATAGAAGAATTAAAAAATTTTAGACAAATGAATTCAAAAACTCCAGGACATCCTGAAATAGGAGAAACACCTGGTGTTGAAGTAACTACTGGCCCTTTAGGACAAGGATTAGCGAATGCTGTTGGCATGGCTATTGCTGAAAAAACTTTAAGCGCTTATTTTAATAGATCAGAATATAATATAGTAGATCACTATACTTGGGTGTTTGTTGGTGATGGTTGTTTAATGGAAGGCATTTCTCATGAAGTATGTTCTTTAGCTGGTACACTAAATCTTGGTAAATTAATTGTTTTTTATGATAAAAATGGTATTTCAATAGATGGTCAAACATCTAATTGGTTTACGGATAATACAGCTCAACGTTTTAGATCGTATAATTGGCATGTTATAGATAATATTGATGGCCATAATTCAAGTGTTATTAGTGATAGCATCAAATTAGCTCAATCAGTGAAAAATAAACCATCTATTATAATTTGTAACACAATTATTGGATTTGGTTCGCCAAATAAATCAGGAACATCAGAATCACATGGCGCTCCTCTTGGTGAAGTAGAGATTTCTTTAACACGAAAACATTTAAATTGGCATTATGATCCTTTTCATATTCCTGAAGAAATTTATTCAGAATGGAACAGTGTACAAAAAGGTTTAGACTTAGAAAGTCAATGGAATGAATTATTTTCTTTATATAGATCTAAATACCCAAGTTTATCATTAGAATATTTAAGACGAATGAATCATAAGTTTCCTGAAAATTGGAATAAAATTACTAATAATTATATTCATTTTTTACAGAATAATAAACAAGATATTGCAAGTCGACAAGCTTCTCAAAATACATTAGAAGAATATAGTAAAATTTTACCTGAACTAATCGGTGGTTCAGCTGATTTATCACCCAGTAATTTAAGTATGTGGTCTGATTGCATTTCTATTAAGGACAATACATCAGGTAATTATATTCATTATGGAGTTCGTGAATTTGGAATGACTGCAATTGCAAATGGAATATCACACTATGGTGGCTTCATTCCTTATACTGCTACATTTTTAATATTTTTTGAATATGCAAGAAATGCAGTACGAATGGCTGCTTTAATGAATACAAAACATATTTTTGTATATACTCATGATTCTATTGGATTAGGAGAAGATGGCCCTACACATCAACCTATAGAACAAATAGCTAGTTTACGTATGACTCCTAATATAGATGTATGGAGACCTAGTGATCAAGTAGAAACAGCAGTAGCGTGGAAAATAGCTCTTGAGAAAAAATCAGGACCAACAGCATTAATTTTATCACGTCAAAATTTACCTCAGTTTCATAGAAATTCTAAACAATTAAATAGCATTTCTCATGGAGGATATATATTATATGATTCTGATAAACCGCTAGATATTATTTTTATTTCTACTGGATCAGAACTTTATATTACTCTAATGGCTGCAAAAAAACTTACAAATTTAGGATATTCTATACGTGTCGTGTCTATGCCTTCTACTAATGTCTTTGATAGACAAGATATTATTTATAAAGAGTCTATATTACCATCGGATAATACTAAAAGAATTGCAATTGAAGCGAGTATAAAAGATTTTTGGTACAAATATGTAGGTATTAATGGTTTAATCATTGGTATGAAGACATTTGGTGCATCAGCTCCCGCAAATGACTTATTTAAAAAATTTGGTTTTACTGTTGAAAATATAGTTAAAAAATCCATAATATTTTTACAATCTTAATATTTTTTGATTTGATTAAAATAATTATGGGGCTAAAATATAGCCCCATTTTTTTATGAAAATAAAAATAATATTGATTGATATTATCTTAAAATTAAGGAAAGATATGATTTGCCCTATTACTCAATTAGCAAAACAGTTAATTTCTATTCCATCTATTAGTCCGCAGGATTTAGGTTGTCAAGAAATTATTATCAAGCGTTTATATTCTATGGGATTTACAATTAAGAAAATTAACATTAATGATACAAAAAATTTCTGGGCTTTTAGAGGTACCGGAAAAACATTGACATTTTTAGGGCATACAGATGTCGTTCCTCCAGGGAAATATGAAGATTGGCATACACATCCTTTTAATCCGATTGTTCGTGATGGATTTTTATTTGGTCGTGGGTCTTCTGATATGAAAGGTTCTTTAGCATCTATGATAATAGCTGTAGAAAATTTTATAAAAAAATTCCCGTACTATAAAGGACGATTATCTTTTTTAATCACTTCAGATGAAGAATCTAGTGCCATTAACGGTACTACGAAAGTAGTAGAATATTTACAAAATCAAAATGATACAATTGATTATTGTATAGTAGGAGAACCATCGAGTATTAAAAAAGTTGGTGACGTTATAAAACATGGTAGACGTGGTTCTATTACAGCTAACATTACTATTTATGGAACTCAAGGACATATTGCATATCCTCATTTAGCAGATAATCCAATACATAAGTCGTTACCTCTTATTTTAAAAATATTATCTATTCAATTAGATCATGGGAATAATTTTTTTTCACCAAGTAGCATAAATGTCGCTAATATTCATTCAGGAGAAGGCATTAGTAATATTATTCCAAAATCATTATTTGTTCAAATTAACATTCGTTTTAACCCAGAAACATCAGCGACTAAAATTCAATCAAAAATTATTAATTTATTAAATGAAAGTAAAATTGATTTTTGTATAAAATGGGATATTTCAGGTCAACCTTTTCTTACTAAACATGGTCTTTTAATCAAGACTGTTATGCAATCTATTAAATATTTTAATAAAAATCCTCCTATTTTATCTACTTCGGGTGGCACTTCTGATGGAAGATTTATAGCATCAATGGGATCTGAAGTAGTTGAATTAGGTTTAACAAATAATACAATTCATAAAATTAATGAATGTGTAAAAATATCTGATTTAAAAATATTAAGTTGTATTTATGAAGATATTATAAAAAAATTGTTTACTTAATTTAAAAGATAATATTTATATAATTATTATTTTATTTGTGTTTAGATTCAGTCTATTATTGCAATAGACTGAATCAATTAACACATAATGCAAATATAGTTTTAATTTGACTTAACTATTTTTAAAATATATTTTTATATCGGAGGTAATATATTATAATTGTTTTCTTCTATATCTTTATAAGGAATATTATATTCTTCATTTTTAACAGGTATATTAGTATCATTTGGTACAGTTAATTCTTCTAATTGACTAATAGCTTTTTTAAACCTTAAATTATCATTTTGATTATTTTGTTTTAACATACAAGAAGAAGTAAATAATGTACTAAATATTTGTAAGATAATTATAATTTTAAAAAATTTTTTGTTTGTGCGAAATATTAGCATATTGAATTGCTTTTTCCAATTGTAAACGAGTAGAATTTAAAATAGGTGTCATTGGTAAACGAAGCGTAGCATTTTTAATTAATCCTATTTTTTTAGCTAACCATTTTACGGGAATGGGATTAGGTTCTATAAATAGTGCTTCGTGTAGTAATGTTAAACGTTTATTGATAGATCGCGCATTAATGAAATCTCCTTGAAGCGCATAAGAACAAATTTTTACCATTTCTTTTGCAGCAATATTTGCTGTTACTGATATAACTCCCGAACCACCTAATTGTATAAAATCTAATGCTGTAGCATCATCGCCACTAATTAATAAAAAATCATTTTTTACTATTTCTTTGATTTGATTAATTCTTGATAAATCTCCGGTTGCTTCTTTAATTCCTATTATATTTTTAAATTTAGCTAATCTCGCAACTGTTTTAGGTAATAAATCACATCCTGTACGACTAGGGACATTATATAAAATTTGAGGTAATTCAGTATTTTCTGAAATAGCTTTAAAATGCTCATATAATCCATCTTGAGTCGGTTTATTATAATAAGGAGTAACAGTTAGACAACCGCAAATACCAGATTTTTCAAATCTTTTTGTTAAAGAAATAGCTTCTGTTGTCGCATTAGCTCCTGTACCAGCAATAACTGGAATACGTTTATTTGATAATTCTAATGTTAACATAACAACATTTATGTGTTCTTCTTGACTAAGTGTTGCTGATTCTCCAGTTGTTCCAACAGAAACAATAGCTGTAGTTTTATTAAAAACATGGTAATCAATTAATTTTTTTAAACTAGAACGACAAATTTGACCTTTTTCATCCATGGGTGTAATTAGTGCAACAATACTTCCTGTGAACATTATTTGTTCTCCTCCATAAAAATATCTTATGGGATGTTTGATATATTTAGAAGATAAAATATATATTAGTAATAGAGGTACTATTTAAAAATATCTTTTTAAATATATTAAAGTATAAATCATAAAAAAATTTTTATTTTATAATATTAATAATAAAATTGATTATATGATTAGAATCATTTAATTAAAAATTAAATTTTTTTGATATATTTGATTCATTTATACATAATATAAAATGAATGCATACTGAAAGATAATATTTTAATATAATTTAATCTGACATCAACATACATATAATATAATATAAAATTTCGATATTATTTAATTATAAAAATTATCTGATAATATATTAAGTAACTCTAAAATTAATCGTCATGATAAATAACAATTAGCTTACAAATTTTTATAAAAATTATTTTTTATTGCATTGTGCACGAAATCTTAATAAATGATCCATCAATACAATAGCAACCATAGCTTCAGTAATTGGAACTGCACGCAATCCTACACATGGGTCGTGTCTACCTTTAGTAATAATTGAAATTTTTTCATTTTTGTTATTAATTGTATTACCTGGTTTAGTAATACTGGATGTAGGTTTAAACGCTGCTTTTAATATAATTTTTTCACCATTACTAATACCTCCTAAAATACCTCCAGCATGATTAGTGGTAAATCCGTTAGGTGTTATTTCATCTCGATGTATACTCCCTTTTTGACTGATTACTTCAAAGCCATCTCCAATTTCTACACCTTTAACAGCGTTAATGCTCATTAGTCCATGAGCTAAATCAGCATCAAGACGATCAAAAATAGGTTCTCCAAGTCCAATAGGAACATTTTCAGCAATAATAGTAATTTCAGCTCCAATTGAGTCACCAGCTTTTTTTAAATCTTTAATTAAATGCTCTATTTTTAAAACTTTTTCGTGATCTGAACAAAAAAAAGGATTTTTTTCGATTTCTTCCCACGATTTAAAAGGACAATTTATATGCCCTATTTTAGACAAATATGCACGTATAATGATTCCATGTTGATTATTAAGATATTTTTTAGCAATAGCTCCGGCAGCAACTCTCATTGCAGTTTCGCGAGCAGAAGATCGTCCACCTCCCCTATAGTCTCTAATGCCATATTTTTTTTCATAAGTATAATCTGCATGTCCTGGTCGAAATATATTTTTTATACTTTTATAATCTTGTGAACGTTGATCATTATTATAAATCATTAATCCAATACTAGTGCCTGTTGTTAAGCCATTAAATACACCAGAAAGTATATTAATTTGATCAAGTTCTTGACGTGGAGTTGTATAACGAGATAAACCTGGTCGTCTGCGATTTAAATCGTACTGTAAATCTGAACAGCATAATCTAAGTCCTGGTGGAGTTCCGTCAACTATACATCCTAATGCTGTTCCATGTGATTCACCGAAAGTAGTTACACAAAATATCTTACCAATTGTATTTCCAGACATAATTTTTCTCTAATATAAAAGGGAATGACATATTTATAAAAAGTAAATATAAGACACGATTTTTATATAAAATGTAAAATATATTAAATTTTAAATGTTTTTTAAAAAATTAATTTTTTAAGAAAAATATTTTATTTGTTGTTTTTATAAAAACTAAATTATATAATTAATGTAAATAAGTAAATAACTATATAAATTTAAATAAATTATATTACGTTTAATTTATTAAATGAATTAATTTTATTGGTAATTAAAATTATGAATAAAAATAACCAAGATATTATTAATTCGAAGAATTTATTTCGAAAATGGTTGAACGGTACTCGTGAGATAGTACAAGATACTATTTTTCATTCTCGAGTTCATAAAAAAAATAATACTAATATTATATCTAAACGCCTTATGTTTGAGCAAAACGCTCATAGTCATTATTTCTCTTATAGAAACCAAAAAAAAAATTTATTTAAAGACAATCCTGTATCTTATATTCGTCACGATAGCGCATATAATATATTAAAAAATTTACAAGCAGGAAAATATGATCCAGATATTTTTCTTGATTTACATGGATTAACACAGTATCAAGCGCAACAAGCGTTAGCAGAATTAATTACCACATGTCAAAAAGAAAAATTTTTTTGTGCGCATGTGATGCATGGATACGGTAAAAATATATTAAAAAAGCAAACTCCTTTTTGGTTATCTCAACATCCAGATATTATAGCTTTTCATCAAGCTCCTAAATTTTTTGGAAGTGATGCTGCTATTATAGTTATAATTGAAATTCATTCTTAAAAATATAAATATATTTTTTTATTACTACTAAATTACATAGTTTATATATATCTTAAAATAGGTCTTAAAAATATAGATTTTATAAAGACTAATGTTAATGATAATTACTGCTTTAAATTTTCTTAAATAATTTTTCATAGTTTACAATCTTCTTTATTTAATATAGTTCTAATTGTATTTATAAATAATTATAATTTATTTTTTTAAAACTTATTGTAATAATAATATTGTTGTAATTATTTCAATAATATACTTTCTGAACATTATAATAAAATATTTTTCAAAAACCCTAATTATGGGTTTTTTCTTTTTTAAGTTAATAAAGTGCAAATTAATTGTTTGATAAAAATTTTTCAGGAATTGAAACATGTTTGAAAATAATCGTGTACGCATAGCGATGCAAAAAAATGGTCGTTTAAGCAATGATTCTATAAAATTATTAACATGTTGTGGTATTAAAATTAATTTAAAACAAAAAAAATTGATAGCTTTTGCTGAAAATATGCCTATTGATGTTATGTTAGTTCGTGATGATGATATTCCTGGTTTAATCATGGATAATATAGTAGATTTAGGAATAGTAGGAGAAAATGTACTTGAAGAAGAATTATTAAAACGTTCATCACAAAAATTAGAATGTTCTTATATTATGTTAAAACGACTTGATTTCGGAATATGTCGATTATCTTTAGCACTACCAATTGATATAATTTATTCTAATATTCAATCTTTAAAAAATATCAGAATAGCAACCTCATATCCTCATTTATTAAAAAAATATCTAGATTCAAAAAATGTTATATTTAAGTCCTGTATGTTAAATGGATCAGTAGAAGTAGCTCCTAGAGCAGGATTAGCTGATGCTATTTGTGATTTAGTTTCTACAGGAGCAACATTAGAAGCTAATGGTTTACGTGAAGTAGAAGTAGTTTATCGTTCTCATGCGTGTCTTGTTTGCAAAACAGGTCATATCAATTTAGAAAAAAAAGAAGTTATTAATAAATTAATGACTCGTATTCAAGGGGTTATTAAAGCACGTGAATCGAAGTATATTATGCTACACGCTCCTATAAGTAAGTTAAGTGAAGTAATATCATTATTGCAAGGAGCAGAAAAACCTACTATTTTAAAATTAGCAGGAGATAAAAATAGAGTAGCTATGCATATGGTAAGTAGTGAGACAGTATTTTGGGATACTATGGAAAAATTAAAATTATTAGGTGCTAGTTCAATTTTAGTTTTACCAATTGAAAAAATGATGGAGTAAAATTAATATGAATCATTTTAAAAAAATATTTTTTTGGAATCAATTAAGTGCAGATAAACAAAAAAAAATATTATCTAGACCTTGTTTAAAAAAAAAATCTAATATTAAAAATATTGTTAAAAAAATTATTCATAATGTTCAAATATACGGAGATCAAGCGTTAAAAGATTATTCTATTTTGTTTGATAAATATGATTGTAAAACATTACAAGTATCAAATAAAAAAATTTCTTTATCATCTTTGCACGTCAGTGAAGACTTGAAAAAATCCATTTTAATTGCTAAAAAAAATATTCAATCTTTTCATCAAGCACAAAATTTATCTGCAATAGATATTGAAACTGAAAATGGTGTGCGTTGTCAGCAAATCTATCGACCTTTAAAAACTATAGGAATTTATATACCAGGCGGAACAGCTCCTTTATTGTCTACTGTATTAATGTTAGCAATACCAGCTAAAATTGCTGGTTGTAACAAAATTATTCTTTGTTCCCCTCCTCCAATTAGCCATGAAATATTATATGCAGCCCATATTTGTAAAATTAATACTATTTTTCAAATTGGAGGAGCTCAAGCAATAGCAGCATTGGCTTTTGGAACTGAAACTATTCCTAAAGTAGATAAAATTTTTGGCCCAGGTAATGCTTATGTCACAGAAGCAAAATTGCAAGTTAGCTCAGTTTTTCATGGTACATCTATAGACATGTTAGCAGGTCCATCAGAATTATTAATCATAGCTGATGACATGGCGAATCCAGATTTTATTGCTGCTGATTTATTATCACAAGCTGAACATGGGCCATATTCTCAAGTGATTTTATTAACAACATGTTACAAGTTAGCAAAAAAAGTTTTGTTATCTTTAAACAAACAGCTAAAAAATTTATCTAGATTTTTAGAAATTTTAACTGCATTAAAAAATAGTGCAATTATTATTGCTAAAGATATATTAGAATGCATAAATATAGCTAATATTTATGCTCCTGAACATTTAATTATTCAAACAATAAATCCAAGAAAAATAATTCATTATATTTCTAATGCTAGTTCTATTTTTTTAGGTTCATGGTCACCTGAATCTGCAGGAGATTATGCGTCTGGAACTAATCATGTTTTACCAACTTATGGTAGATCTATTACTGATTCCGCTTTAGGTTTATTAGATTTTCAAAAACGTGTACTAGTTCAAGAATTAACACCAACAGGATTAAAAAATTTATCTCATACTATCGAAATTTTAGCTTCTGCAGAAAAACTTGAAGCGCATAAAAATGCTGTAAAAATTAGAATAAATTTTTTAAAGGAAAAATATGAAAAATAAAATTTTGAAATTATCTAGAGATAATATACAAAATTTAACACCGTATCAATCTGCAAGATCTATTGGAGGTACGGACGGTAGTATATTATTAAATGCAAATGAATCTCCACTTCCTGTTGCCTTTAAATTAAAAAAAAAAATATTTAATCGTTATCCTGAGTGTCAACCGTATAATTTGATATTATTATATTCTGATTATATTAATTTATCTTGTGAACAAATATTAGTAACACGCGGGGCTGATGAAGGTATTGAATTGTTAATAAAAGCTTTTTGTCAACCTAGACGTGATGCAATTATTTATTGCCCTCCTACTTATGATATGTATAGAGTTAGTGCAAAAATAGCAGATATTCACATAAAAACAATCCCTACTATAAAAAATACTTGGCAATTAGATTTACCTAATATTCAATGTAATCTTATTGGGGTTAAATTAATATATATTTGTAATCCTAATAATCCTACTGGCAATCTTATATTACAAAATGATCTTATAAGTTTATTAAAAATGACCGTTGGTCAATGTTTAGTTGTTATTGATGAAGCATATATTGAGTTTACTCCTACAAATACAATGACTAATTATTTATCAAAATATTCAAATTTAGTTATTTTGCGTACATTATCAAAAGCTTTTGCATTAGCTGGTATAAGATGTGGTTTTACTTTATCACATCCAGAAATAATTAATACTTTAAAAAAAGTTATTAGTCCTTACCCTATATCTATACCTGTTGCTGATATTGCTATTCAAGCTTTAAAAACAAAAAATATTCAATTGATGCGAAATAGAGTATTAAGTTTAAATAATAATCGTACTTGGTTAATTGAAAAATTACAACACATTCCATGTGTAGAAAAAGTTTTTGTAAGTCATGCTAATTATATATTAGTCAAATTTTTTATGTTTAAAAAAATTTTTGATACGTTATGGAAAAAAGGAATAATTTTAAGAAATCAAAATGAAAAAAATAATTTAAATAAATGTATCAGAATATCAATTGGAACACATTTAGAAAATATACTTTTAATTAAAGAACTAAAAATATTTTCTGAAGAAAATATGTTTTAAGGTGAATTTATAGTGAAAAAGAAAATATTATTTCTTGACCGAGATGGTACATTAATTGACGAACCAAAAAATACGTATCAAATAGACTCAATAAGTCAATTAAGATTTAAAAAACATGTTATTTCTTCGTTGCGTGCATTAATAAAATTAAACTATAAATTAATTATGGTGACAAATCAAGATGGACTTGGCAGTAAAAATTTCTTGTTAAATAATTTCAATCGTGTACATAAATTTATGTTACATATTTTTAATTCAGAAGACATAATATTTGATGAAATATTAATTTGCCCTCATTATTCACATGATAATTGTTTATGTCGTAAACCTAAAATTCATATGCTCAAGCCTTGGTTAAATCAAATTAATATAAATAACAGTTATGTGATTGGCGATCGCATCACAGATATGGAGTTAGCAAAAAATATGCAGTTGCCAGGCATTCAATATAATGATAAATCATTTAATTGGATTGATATTAAAAAACATATTATTAAATATAATAGATATTCAGAAGTATTTCGAAATACCAAAGAAACTGTATCTCATATACGATTATGGCTGGATTCAGATGAAACTAGTGAAATTGATACAGGTATTAAATTTTTTGATCATATGTTAGAACAATTATCAGTACATAGTGGAATTTGTATGCACATTAAGATTACAGGTGATCTAGAAGTTGATGATCATCATACTATCGAAGATACAGGTATTGTTTTAGGGGATGCTTTATTGCAAGCTTTAGGAAATAAAATAGGATTATCTAGATTTGGTTTTTATTTACCTATGGATGAAAGCAAATCTAATTGTATTATAGATATATCTAATCGACCGTATTTCGTATTTAATGCAAAATTTCATTATAATATGGTTGGAGATCTTAGCACAAATATGATTGAACATTTTTTTTATTCTTTATGCTATTCAATGAAAATTACTCTTCATTTATATGCTGAAGGCAAAAACGATCATCATTGTATTGAAAGTTTATTTAAAGCTTTTGGACGCGCATTACGTCAAGCTATTAAAATTGAAGGAAGTACATTACCTACTTCAAAAGGAATTTTATAATGAATATAGTTATTATAGATACAGGATGTGCAAACTTAACGTCAATACAAGTAGCTATTAAAAAGTTAGGTTATAATTCTATAGTTACGTCTCGTTCTTCTGTTATTTTAAAATCTAAAAAAATTTTTTTACCTGGAGTAGGAACAGCTGCTAGTGTTATGAATTTTTTACAAAAAAAAAATATAATTAATATTATCAAAGAATTAAAACAACAAATTTTAGGTATATGTCTTGGTATGCAACTATTTTGTAATTTTAGTGAAGAATGTAATGGTATTCAAACTTTGGGTATTATGAAATATCCTGTATTACATTTAAAACATAATAATTTGCCATTACCTCATATCGGATGGAATCGAATTCAATTTAATACGGAACATCCTTTATTGAAAAATATTCCTAATTATTCAAGATTTTATTTTGTTCACAGTTATGTTGTTCCAATTAATAAAAATACATTATCTACTACTAGTTATGGTATTGATTTTAGTTCAATTATACACAAAAATAATTTTTTTGGTGTTCAATTTCATCCAGAAAAATCTGGTCATGTTGGATCTCAATTATTAAAAAATTTTTTGGAGATGTAATTTAATGATCATTCCAGCATTTGATATAATTAACAATCAAGTAGTACGATTATATCAAGGAAATTATTTAAATCAGAAAAAATATAATATTAATTTGATAAATTATTTGACAGAATATAAATCAAAAGGAGTGAAAATTGTTCATTTAGTTGATTTAGATGGAGCTAAAGATCAAAAAAATAGACAAATAAAATTATTTCATCAGATATTATCTTCTACTAATATATCTATACAAATAGGAGGAGGAATTAGAACTAATAAAGATATTAATGAATTATTGACATTAGGAGTAAAAAGAGTCGTAATCGGTTCTTCATGCATACAAAATAAAGAAAAGATAAAAGAATGGTTAGAAATTTATGGTCCAGATGCAATTGTTTTAGCACTAGATATACAAATTAATAGTAAATATCGTAAAGAGATATATATTAACGGCTGGATAAAAAAAACTAATTTTATTTTAGAAGAAATTATTGAATATTTTTTACCGAGCGGATTAAAACATGTATTATGTACAGATATATCTAAAGATGGAACATTATTAGGTCCAAATATTCAATTATATCAAGAAATTTCGAATAATTTTCAAACAATATCATTTCAAGCATCTGGGGGAATTTCTACATCAAAAGATATTATTGAATTACGAAAAACTGGCGTAAAAAGTGTTATTATTGGCCGTAGTTTATTAGAAAGGAAGTTTACAATCGAAGAGGCATTAAAATGTTGGCAAAACGACTTATAGCTTGTCTTGATGTAAGAAATGGTGTAGTAGTAAAAGGAATTAAGTTCAAAAATCATGAAATTGTAGGTAATATAATACCTTTAGCCAAACGTTATGCAAAAGAAGGTATAGATGAACTAGTTTTTTATGATATAGCTGCATCAGTCAACAATAAATTAGTCAGTAATCATTGGATTAAAAAAATTGCCCAAGTAATTAATATCCCATTTTGTGTAGCTGGAGGTATTAAAAATATACAAGATGTTCAAAATATTTTATCTAGTGGGGCAGATAAAATATCAATTAATTCCTCTGCATTAATTGATCCAAATTTAATCACTAAAATTTCAAATCAATTTGGAGTGCAGTGTACAGTAGTAGGAATTGATTCTTTTTTTGATCAAAAAAAAAAATGTTATATGGTTCAACAATATACAGGAGACATTAATAAAACTTATCAAACTTCTTGGAAAACAATTGATTGGGTAAAGGAAGTACAAGAAAAAGGTGCTGGTGAAATTGTGTTGAATGTGATGAATCACGACGGATTACAAAAAGGTTATGATATTTCTCATCTCCAACAAATTAGAAAAGTATGCCAAGTACCATTAATTGCATCAGGAGGAGCTGGGCATTTAGAACATTTTTATGAGGCGTTATATTATGCTAACACCGATGGTGTTTTAGCTGCATCTGTGTTTCATAAAAAAATCATAAATATTAAGATTTTAAAAAATTTTTTAATTAAAAAAGGTATAGAAATTAGAGAATGTTAAAACAATATGATTTATCTAATCTAGACTGGATTAAAACTAATGGTATGATTCCTGTAATAATACAAAATTATGATTCATATGAAATTTTAATGCATGGATATATGAATAAAGAAGCGTTATATAAAACGCAACAAGAAGGTTTAGTAACATTTTATTCGCGTACCAAAAAATGTTTATGGACTAAAGGCCAAACATCTGGTAATTATCTGAAAGTTATAGAAATTAGTACTGATTGTGATCATGATACATTATTAATTTTAGTTTTATCGATTAGAGAAACGTGTCATTTGGGTAATAAAAGTTGTTTTTCTGTCAAAAAATATAATATAGATTTTTTATTTGATTTAGAAGAATTGATAGAAAATAAAAAAAATAATTATACTGATAAGTCATATACTTCTTATTTATACCAATCTGGAACAGGTCGTATTGCTCAAAAAGTAGGTGAAGAAGCGATAGAAACCATATTATCTGCTATGAAGAAAGATAAAAATGAATTAATTAATGAATCTTCAGATTTAATTTATCATCTCATTGTTTTGCTACATAATCAAGATTTGAATTTAAATATGGTGATAGAAAATTTAAAAAAAAGAAATAAAAAAGATATTTTTATAAAAAATAAGATTAAGATGATCAAAAAATAATAAAATAATATTTTAAACAGATTTGATTTTTAATATGAAATAATATCAAAAATATATTACTAATAGTTATATTTTATAAAACTATATTTTAATAACATTAAAATTAATATATAAATATTTTTTTGAAATTGTATAAAAATATAATAATGATGTTAATATAAAAATTTATTCATAATAGCATATAATATAATTATAGTTGTTAACTATTTATTTTATTCATTCAGGAGAACAAATGTCAAAACAACAAATTGGTGTTATAGGCATGGCAGTTATGGGTAAAAACTTAGCTTTAAATATTGCTAATAAAGATTATACTGTATCTATATTTAATAGAACTCGTAATATTACTGAAACAATCATTAACACTTATCGTCATAATAATCTTTTTGCATATTTTTCAATAAAAGATTTTATTCATTCTCTATTAACACCTAGATGTATTATACTCATGGTACAAGCTGGATCAGCTACTGATGATATAATTAAATTAATTATGCCTTATTTAGAAAAAAAAGATATTTTAATTGATGCAGGAAATGCTTTTTATAAAGATTCTATTAGAAGACATGATCAATTATCTCGATATGATATTAATTTTATAGGTATGGGTATCTCAGGAGGAGAATTAGGAGCATTAAACGGCCCATCTCTCATGCCTGGAGGCCAAAAAAAAGCATATCAACTTGTTTATCCTATGTTAAAAAAAATATCAGCTAAATTTCAAAATGAACCTTGTGTTAACTATATTGGACCAGATGGATCGGGTCATTATGTTAAAATGATACATAATGGTATTGAATATGGAGATATGCAATTAATTGCAGAATCTTATTATTTATTAAAAAATATATTATTTTTGAACAATGAAGAGTTATCTATCATATTTTCGAAATGGAATAAGAGTGAATTAAATAGCTATTTAATTGAAATCACAGTAGATATTTTTTTAAAAAAAGATGAAAATAATCAGTATTTAATAGATGTTATTCTAGATCAAGCTCAAGATAAAGGTACTGGAAAATGGATTAGTCAAGATGCTTTAGAAATTCGCGAACCACTTTCTCTAATTACTGCTTCGGTTTTTTCTCGTTATTTATCTAATTTAAAAAAACAACGCATGATTGCGTCAAATATTTTAACAGGACCTAATGTAAACAATGTAATTAGCGATAAAAATAGTTTTATTGAAGAAATTAGACGAGCTTTGTATTTAGGAAAAATTATTTCTTATGCTCAAGGTTTTTCACAATTACGTACTGCTTCAAAAAAATATAATTGGAATTTAAAATATGCAGAAATAGCTAAAATTTTTCGTGCTGGATGTATTATTAGAGCAAAATTTTTAGAAAAAATCACTGAAGAATACTTTCAAAATAAAAATATAGTTAACTTATTATTAACTCCTTATTTTTCAAAAATCGCTAATGAATATGTTAAATCGTTGCGTCAGGTAGTAATATATGCAATAAAATATGGCATTTCTATACCAGCATTTTCTACTGCTATGTCGTATTATGATAGTTATAGATCAGCTAATTTACCTGCGAATTTAATTCAAGCACAAAGAGACTTTTTTGGATCACATACTTATAAAAGAATTGATAAATTAGGTGATTTTCATTCTAATTGGTCAATTAAATAATAAGATTAGAAACAATGAAAATATACTACTATTTCTTATAGTATAAAATATTATTAATTTTATAATTAAAATTTTATGACTAGATATAAAAATAGCAGAATATATTAAATTATATTTCTGCTATTATATTGTATATATGATTTAAATATTTTATCTTATAATCATTATATAAAATAAATTGTTAATATGATAAGGCTGAAAATGCGTTTATGTGATAAAGATATTGAAAGATGGTTAAAAAGAAAAGACTTAATTATTAAACCATATCCTGAAAAAAAACTAATAAATGGTATTACAGTTGATATACATCTTGGTAATACATTTCGTGTTTTTAATGAACATACTAGATCTGTTTTTGATTTAAGCGATTCTAAAATTAATAAGGCATTAGCGTTAATAGAAATTATGAGTGATGAAATAATTTTTTCTAAAGAAAAACCATTTTTTTTACAACCAGGATCTTTAGCATTATTTTCAACGTTCGAACATATTACGATTCCAAATAATTTAGTAGGCTGGTTGGATGGTCGCTCTTCACTAGCTCGCCTTGGATTAATGGTTCATGCTACTGCACATCGTATTGATCCAGGATGGCAAGGTAACATTGTTTTAGAAATATTTAATGCAGGGAAATTAACTTTAGTTTTGCGTCCTAAAATTAAAATTGCAACGTTAAGTTTTGAGGTATTATCTCAGCCAGTTTCGCGCCCTTATTATCTAAGACAAGAAGCTAAATATAATAATCAAAGCGGTGTGACACCTAGTCGTATTCATCAAGAATAATATTGATAATATTTTTTAAAAAATTATTTATTTAGTATTAAAATAGTTTATTATTAATATTATTTGTTATAATAAAAATTTATTAAAAGTATAATATTATGTCACATATATTAAGGAAAATTTTAGTTACTTGCGCATTACCATACGCTAATGGGCCAATTCATATTGGTCATATGTTAGAGCATATTCAAGCAGATATTTGGGTGCGTTATCAGAGAATGTGTGGACATGAAGTTTGGTTTGTTTCGGCAGATGATGCACATGGTACAGCGATAATGTTAAAATCGCAAGATTTAGGCATATCTTCAAATGAATTAATTAAAAATATAAGAAAAGAACATAAACAAGATTTTTTAAACTTTAATATTTCACATGATAACTATTATTCTACACATAGTTTAGAAAATTTATATTTGTTGAGAAAAGTATTTAAATGTTTAAATCAGAAAAGATTAATTCAAGAAAAAAATATTTTTCAATTTTATGATAATATAAAAAATATTTTTCTTCCTGATAGATTTATTAAAGGAATTTGTCCTATTTGTAATGCACAGAATCAATATGGAGATATTTGTGAAATATGTAGTGCAACATACGAACCTACAGATTTAATTAATCCTATATCTGTTCTTTCAGGTTCACGGCCTATTTTAAAAAAAACAAAACATTTATATTTTAATTTACCGATTTTCAGTGATATGTTAAAAAATTGGATCAATTCTGGAGTTGTAGATAATGCAATTATTAATAAAACAAAAGAATGGTTTAAGATCGGTTTAAAATCGTGGTGTATTTCTCGTGATGAGCCTTATTTTGGATTTAAAATACCACAACATAAAAATAAATATTTTTATGTTTGGCTTGATGCTCCAATTGGTTATATGAGTTCGTTTAAAAATCTTTGTTTTAAAAATAAACAATTAAGTTTCAATGATGTTTGGAATGAAACATCTAATTATGAATTATACCATTTTATTGGTAAAGATATTATTTATTTTCATACTTTATTTTGGCCTGCAATATTAGAAGCAGCTTCTTTTAGAAAACCAAATAAAATTTTTGTCCATGGTTATCTTACTATTAATGGTTTAAAGTTGTCTAAATCACGAGGAGCTTTAATTAAAGCTAGCGATTGGATTAAATGTTTTGATTCAGATAGCTTACGTTATTATTATGCAAGTAAGTTATCTAATAAAATTGATGATATTGAAATAAATTTAGAAGAGTTTATTCATAAAATTAATAGTGATATTGTGAATAAATTAGTAAATTTAGCATCAAGAAGTGCTAGTTTCATTAACAAATATTTTAATGGATATTTATCTAACGAATTAGATGACGCGCAATTATATAAATATTTTGTAGATTCTGGTGTAAATATTAAAAGTTTTTTAGAAAATCGTCAATATAGTTTTGTAATAAAAGAATCTATGCGACTATTAGATATAGCAAACCAATATATTAATGAAAAAAAACCATGGACAATTTTAATTAATCAAAAAAATCTTATTCAATTACAAAAAATATGTACAATGGGTATTAATTTTTTTAGAATTGTAATGATTTTTTTAAAACCTATTATTCCTGATTTAACATGTAAAACAGAATTATTTTTAATCGTCAAATTAACATGGGAAGATATTAAACAACCTCTTTTATCACATAAAATCAATCATTTTTTATCATTATATGAAAGGATTAATCGTGAAAAAATAATGGAGTTGATAAAATTAACGGAATAAAAAAGATAAATTATATTATATCAATAATAATATTTTTAATGAAAATTAAATATATTATCATGAGATAATTCTAAATGACTTTCCCACGAAACTGTCCAATAATTTCGATCAGTAATATCCAGATTAATAACAAATACTCCGATAGCAGCAATAAAAAGATTATTATAAAATAAAAGTGGAATTTGATTTCTTAACCATGGTGGAATTTTTTTTTCTTGCCAAATTTTTTTTATTTGTCTTTTTTGATCTCTTCCTAAAATTAAAATTTTACCTTCGTATTGAAAACGAATATTTATTAATTCATTATTTTTTGGAGCAGGTAGTTGATTTCCACCGTATAAACTTAGTTTTAAATATCCTAAATAATTTGGTAGTTTTAGTGTTTTTTTTGGATTATGCCAAAATAATAATTTATTTTGAATATTTGGTTGAGTTTTTACAAAATATAGAGATGACTGATATCGTCTAATTTCATAATTTTTTAAAATTATTTTAGGATTAGCATCTTGTCGACTAAAAACCATTTGTTTATAAATATATTGAATACTTTTATATGAAGGTATCTTGATTTTTTTAAATGAAAGCCAGTATCTAATTAATGCTGTACACATATCTTCTTTCATATTTTTAAATTTTTGAATATTTAAACAATCATTAAATTTAATGAAATAATAAATTTTTTTTCGTAGAAAATAATTAAGTAATTTAGTTTCTTTTTGACATATCTTGATTGTACGTAGACAATTATTAATAAAATAAGGCCATCTTTGTTCAAATACTGGTATAATTTTTTTACGTATAAAATTACGATCGTAATTAATTTGAAAATTACTAATATCTTCTATCCATGTTAATTGATTTTTTTTAGCCCATAATTCTAATTCTTTTTTCGTAACATTTAAAAACGGGCGAATAATAGTTTTTCTTCCTAATGAAGTCTTGACAGACATGCAAGATAGTCCGGTCGGACCACTTCCTCTTTTTAAAGATAAAATAAATGTTTCACATTGATCATTAACATGATGTCCAGTAAGTAATATTTCATTGTGCAATAAATTTTTATAAAAAATATTATATCTTTGTATTCTTAGTTTTTCTTCAATATTGCTGATTATATTTTTAATTTGAATGTTTTCAATAATTAATGGTATTTGATTTGTAACACAAATTTTCTGACAATGTTTAGTCCATTTTATGGACAGAGGATTTAAATTATGATTGATATGAATAGCTCGTATTTGAATATTTTTTTTTTTTTTATTTTTAGTAGTTTATAAAGTAGTACTGTAGAATCTAATCCACCACTATAAGCAATTAAAAAAGATTTGTTTATATTTTCTTGAATAATTTTTTCAATCAAATTTATCATTATTCCTAAAGATATTTAATACGTCCGAGTGGACTTGAACCACTAACTTCTACCATGTCATGGTAGCGCTCTAACCAATTGAGCTACGAACGTAAAATATTTTTGTTGCAATTATACATTATAATTATCACAATATACAAATATTTTTTAAAAATATATGAATTTTCATGTAAAATATTATTATATTTTACAAATATTTTTAAAAGGCAATATTATGTTTACAGGTATTGTGCATGGAATAGCTACGATTATTTTTATAGAAAAGAAAAAAAATATTTATACTTTTACCATAAAAATCCCTTCTTGTTTATCTAAAAATCTAAAATTAGGTGATTCCATTGCATGTAACGGATGTTGTTTGACAATTCGAGATATAAATAATTCTTATTTTATATGCGATGTTATTAAAGAAACATTAAAAACTACTAATTTAGGATTGCTTTCTGTTCACGATCATATAAATATTGAAAGATCAGTAAAACTTGGAGATGATATTAGTGGTCATATAATATCAGGTCATATTATGACTACTGCAAAAATTTCTAATATATTTAATGTCGATAATAATTATATAATATGGCTAGAATTAACAAAACAAAAATTCATGAAATATCTTTTTTATAAAGGATTTATTTGTATTGATGGTATTAGTCTAACCGTTAGTAATATTACTCAAAATGAGTTTTGTGTTAATATAATACCACATACTTTATTTTCTACAACAATCTTTAAAAAAACAATAAGTAGTATTATGAATATTGAAATTGATTTTTATACCCAAACAATTGTGGATACAACAGAACATCTAATAAAACAAAAAATTAAATTATTATAAATATATAATAAATTGATATTTGATATCTTCATTAAACTAATAAAATTTTTTATTTATACAATAGATTTGATATTAAAATTATATATTTTATATAAATTTATATATCATATAAGAAAATATATAATATTATTGATTAACAATATTCGTATTTTATATAAAATATAAGAATATTAAGTTTAATAATAATTAATATTTTTATAAAACAGATTGTTATGTCATGAAACATTGAATTTGATGATGCTATTTTTTTTGAGTCATTTTCTAATTTTTTCAAATTATTTCAATAAGTCAAGATTAATATAATATAAATATTTTATTAGAATCAAAAAAATATTTTTTACAATGAACTTAGTATATCAATATTGTATTTTACAAATATTATGTTAATATCGTATATTTTTTATGATTTTGATTCATAAAATGCTATTTTGTAATATGAAAGATCAAATTATATGGTTAAACTTTATATTAATATTTATAAAATATACTAATATAAATTAGTATTAATTTTTATAAAAATCTAATTAAACATGATTAGTATAACATGTCTATATTATAAGGAAATTATAAAAATTTAATATGTAAATTATATTATTTTAATTAAATGTTTGAGTTAAATAAATACATTATATAACATATATTCATTGTTTTAAAATATAGAAAATTTTTGTATATTAATAATATTGTTTTTAAATTTATTTTTTTTAAATTCGATAAACAATTTATTCATTTCGCTTATAATATGACATCAATTATTGTATAAATTCTTAAATATTTTTAAAATTATTTAAGCTTATACAGAAAAACATTGTTTATAAAAATATTATGATATCAATGATTAAATGTTATTGTTTATTATAGATTTTGTCATTTGTGCTTTGTTAAAATTCTATATCAATATTTATAATAGTCTTCTATTCATATGTATATTATAAAATATATAATAAAAAAATTTCATTTTTATTTATTAATTATATAATGTTGAGTATGATAATTCATTGTTTTTTATAATTTTTAAAATATTTATTATTAGTTTAATTTTTATAAAAAATTTTATAAATATATATTTATAAAAATAATACAATAAAATACTATTTTCAATATGTTTTATTAATACTATTGAAAATTACATGATTATGAATAAAGAAAAACGTTATAAAATTTTATCATTATTTCAAATGAAATATCCTAATCCTGCAACAGAGCTTATTTTTTCTTCTAGTTTTGAATTATTATTGTCTGTCATCTTATCTGCTCAATCTACTGATGCAATTGTGAATAAAGTTACTAAAAAATTATTTCGAATAGCAAATACTCCTGAAAAAATTTTATTGTTAGGCGAAAAAGGTCTTAAGTATTATATTAAAAGTATTGGATTATATAATATTAAATCATCTAATATAATTCATACTTCTTTTTTAATATTAACTAAATATAATGGATATGTTCCCAATAATCGTATCGAATTGGAATCTTTACCTGGAGTTGGAAGAAAAACTGCAAATATTATTTTAAATATACTATTTAACAAAAAAACTATTGCTGTAGACACTCATGTATTTAGAGTATCAAATCGTACTAATTTTGCTACAGGTAAAAATGTTCAAGAAGTTGAAAAAAAATTAATTAAAGTTGTGCCTAGTATTTTTAAATTATCTGTTCATAGTTGGTTTATTTTGCATGGGAAATATATTTGTACTGCGCGAAAAATTCAATGTAATATATGTTTAATATTTGAATTATGTGAATTTAAAAAAAAATAATATATTTTATGGATACATATGTGATGATTGTGAAAGTTGTTTTACCGTTTTCAATTAGACAACACTTTAAATATATTATACCTGATTTTATGCGTCCCATTATTGGGGCGCGTATTTTAGTGCCATTCAATTCAAAAGATGTTGTAGGTATTATAATTGATTTTTATAAAACTAATAGTATCTGTCAATTAAATTTAAAATATGCTAAATCATTAATTGATACTCAATCTCTTTATAGTCCAATTGTTTTAGATATTTTAATTTGGATTAGCAAAAATTATCATTGTCCTGTTGGAAATTTATTGTTTTCTGTTCTACCAAAATGTTTACGTAAAACTTATGTGTTACAAGATATGATGATAAAATGGACAATAACAAAAAAAGGTCAAACATTAGATTTAAATTTTTTAAAAAATAGAAAAAAACAATTATATGCACTACAAACTTTTAGAAAGACTAGTATATTAAATTCTGAATTAAAAAAATACAAATTATCTAAGTTTATTTTAAAAAAATTAGAAAATAAAAAATTATGCAAAATAGATGTGTCAAATAATTGCGTTTTACAAGATACATGTCATATGACAATGAAAAAAAAATTTTTTTTAAATAAAAAAATATTAGTCATAATTAATAACATTTTAAATAAAAAATGTTTTATCTCGTGTTTATTAACAAATATTACTTTATACAATAAAACAAAATTTTATTTAGGTTTAATTAAAACTGTATTATTTAACGGTAAACAAGTGCTAATATTAGTTCCTTATATTAAATATATTAATATAATTGTTATGTTTTTAGAAAAATATTTTAATATTTCTATATATGTTTGTCATGCTAAATTAACTAATAAACAATATTTTACAGTATGGTGGAATATCAAGAATAGTAAATATTCTATTGTGATTGGAACAAATAAAAGTATTTTTTTACCTTTTTTAAAATTAGGTTTAATTATTATTCTTGAAGAACATAGTTTAAAATACAAAAACAAAAATCAATATAGATATCATATTCGCGATTTAGGGATATTAATAGCTTATAAAACAAATATACCTGTTATTTTAGATTCAAATACTCCTTCATTAAAGACATTATACAATATTTTATATAAAAAAAAATGTTTATATATTAGTTTTAATCAATATCATATTTCTGATAAATATAATTATAAAATTATTGATTTAAAAAAAGATAAAATAAAATTTCGTTTATCTTTGACTCTAATTAATTCAATTTATGAAAACTGCAAAAATAAACAAGTATTATTGATTTTTAATAAATTTAGTTTGTTATTTTATATTTTGACATGCAATGAATGTTCGTGGATATTTACATGTTTTATATGCCAAGAAAATATAGAAATAAATGAATATTGTAATATTTTATTCTGTAAATTTTGTTTAATTAAGTTAGAAAAACCAAAATTTTGTTATTCTTGCGGGAGTTTATCTTTAATAATTAAAAATATTCATTTAGAAGAAGTAAAAAATAATATAAAAAATATTTTTCCAAATATTCCATTATTTTTTCTATTTAATAAAAATAAAATTTATAAAAATACATTGAATCAGAATCCTTTTAAAATTTCTTTACCTAATCCTTATATTATTGTAACAACAGAAGAAATTGTAGAAAATTATTATTTTCCTAACGTGCAATTAATTGGTTTAATTTGTATTGATCATTATTATTTTTCGTTTCATTTTCGTTCTATAGAATATTTTTCACAATTTTATCAAAATTTAGATCAATTAACTCGATTTAAAAAAGAATCTTTAACAATCTTGATACAAACATCATTGTCAGATACTTTACATTTTAATAAAATATATAATAATAAGTATTATGATTTTGCTGATAAATTGCTATCTATAAGAAAAAATTTTTTACTGCCACCTTGGAGTTGCCAAAGTATTATTTATGCTGAAAGCATATATTCTGAAGATAATATTATTTTTTTAAATTTAATGCGTAAAATCTTAGAAAAAAAATCCTATGAATATAATATTTTTTTATGGTTTATAGGTCCTTATCATTCTGTAGATCTGAAAAATAAAAAAAAATTTTGTAATCAATTATTAATCGAATGTTCTTCACGTGTTATTTTAAATGCTTTATTAAATATTTCTATTGATATAATCAATATTTTTACTATTTCAAAACGTGTAAAATGGTTTATAGATATTGAACCTAATTAATATAATAATTATTTTTATTAATTGAAGTTATAAACAAATTAGAATAAAATATTTTGATTATAAAAATTAGATTATCAATATAAACACAATTTAATTTGATATAAATAAAAAAATAGAAGGTTTTATGAGTCAATTTAATTTAATTGAAAGATTACGTGATAGAAATTTAGTATCATATATTTCGCATGAAAATAGTTTAAACGAAATACTTCAAAATAACTCTATTTCACTTTATTGTGGTTTTGATCCTACAGATAATAGTTTACATATTGGTCATCTTTTGCCTTTGATTACTTTAAGAAGATTTCAAATATCCGGTCATAAACCTATAGCCCTAATAGGTGGTGCTACCAGTTTAATTGGTGATCCGAGTTTTAAGAAAAAAGAGCGTATTTTTTGTTCTAAAAATAGTATTAATTTATGGACAGAACAAATTAGTAAACAAATTTCTTATTTTTTAGATTTTAACTGCGGAGATAAAAGTGCAGTTTTATTAAACAATAATATGTGGTTCAATGAAATTAATATTTTAACTTTTTTACGTGATGTCGGAAAACATTTTTCGATTAATACTATGATTAATCGAACTGCAGTTAAACAAAGAATAATTAGACCTGATCAAGGTATTTCATTTACAGAATTTTCTTATAATTTATTACAAGCATATGATTTTTTTATTTTACATCAGAAATATAAAGTGTTACTCCAAATTGGAGGAGCAGATCAATGGGGTAATATTTCTTCTGGTATGCATTTGATTTATCGCAAAAACCGAAAAAAAGTTTTTGGTTTAACTATCCCACTTTTAATTCAATCTAATGGAATTAAATTTGGAAAAACAGAATCTGGAACTATATGGTTAAATTCTGATAAAACTAGTCCTTATAAATTTTATCAATTTTGGATGAATATAGATGATTCTAATGTTTATTATTTTTTAAAAATGTTTACTTTTTTAGATATTTTAGAAATTAATCAAAGAGAGAAAGAAAGGCATATTGGAAATAATATTATTTATGACAAATCTTGTCTTGCAAAAAGTATTACTGAATTAGTTCATGGAAAAGAAAATTTATTATCCGTTGAACGTATCACTAATTTTCTTTTTTCAAAAAAAAATATACATATTAAAGAATCTGATTTCGATCAATTAAAACAAGATGGTATACCATCAGAACAAGCACATAATATAAAAGATTTACAAGACGCATTAGTTTTGACTGGATTAGCAAAGTCTCGAACTCAGGCTAAAAATATGATTATTTCAGATTCTATTTCAATTAATCGACAAAAAATAAGAAAAAATCATATTTTTAATAATCAAGATAAATTTTTTGGCAAGTTTACTTTGTTATCTAGAGGTAAAAAAAATCATTCTTTATTGTGCTGGTAACTATTAAAATTAATTGAAAAACTTTCTCCACAACCACAAAATTTTTCTAGTTTATTGTTGTAAAATTTAAATACTTTATTTACATTCTTTGTAATAAAATCTATTTTTAATCCTTCTAATAAAGGCATGTCTTTAGAAAATATATATATTAAAATGTTTTTATAAAAAAAAGTTACTTCTTCTGCATCATTATCTTGTTTACAATCTGAATATTTTACTAATTCCATTATATAACGAAATCCCGCACATCCTGATTTTTTTATTTTTAATCTAATTCCTTTATTATTAGTACTAGAATTAATTAAAAATATCATTTGATTTATAGCATTATCAGTAATAACAATACCGTTCCATGCTGTTTTATTTATTGCATTTATATTTATTGCATATTTTTTCATAATATTCTCTTTGTAAAATATTTTATAAAGAAAAAAATAATAGTATTTAAAAATGTTTTCATTATTATTAAATATTTATAATTTTAAACAATATTTTTTTTATTAATTATTTTTATCATTTTTAATGTTATAATTATTTTATATTTCTATAGAAATATAAATTTTTTATGAAAATTAATTTTGCAAGAAATTACTTATAATATATAAATATTGGGGTAAAAATAATTATATGCAAAATTCAATAGACAAGATAGATTTGTTGAAATCTATTTTATCACTGATATTTATTATTTCTATGGGTGTAATAAGTTTTTTAGTTATTAGACCATTTATATTAGGATTTTCTTGGGCAAGTATGATTGTTATCGCTACTTGGCCACTTATGTTAAAAATACAAAAATTTTTTGGTAGTCAACGTTCTATTGCAGTAATAATGATGATTATCATGTTACTACTTTTGTTTATCATCCCAGTATTTTGTTTAGTAAATAGTTTAATTGCTACAAGCATACCAGTTATACATTGGTTAAGTTCAAATGCGTTAGAATTTCCAGAGTTGGAATGGTTGCAAGATATTCCCTTAATTGGAAAAAAAATATTTCTCAGTTACCAAGAATTATTAGATAGCGATGGAAGAGCTTTAATTCGAGAAATAAAACCTTATATGGGACGTACAACAGAATTTTTTATCATACAAGTTAAAAATTGTGGTTTATTTTTCGTCCATTTAATACTAATGTTATTTTTCAGCGCTTTACTATATTGGAATGGTGAAAAAATTAATGAAATTGTGAAAAAATTTGCATTACGGCTCAGTCAAAATAATGGTTATGCTATTGTTTTATTAGCAACACAAGCTATAAGAGCTGTTGCATTAGGTGTTGCAGTGACAGCTTTAATACAAGCTTTATTATCTGGTATAGGACTGTTAATATCAGGCATTCCTTATTGGGCATTGCTAATGATAATCATTTTTTTTTCTTGTCTCATACAATTAGGACCTTTACCCATTTTAATACCTTCAATTATATGGCTGTATTGGAATAATAATACTACTTGGGGTACAATATTATTAATTTGGAGTAGCTTGGTATTTATTCTCGATCATATACTTAGACCATTTTTTATACGTATCGGATCAGATTTACCTATTTTATTAATTTTATTTGGAGTTATTGGTGGTTTATTGACTTTTGGTATGATTGGTTTATTTATTGGACCAGTTGTATTAGTTATATTTTATCGATTGATAATATCATGGATATATGGTATTTCAATCGCATCTTTTTTAGAAAAAAATACATTATTAAAAATAAATAAATAAATATATTAATAATTCAATGAGATTAATTTTTTAAATGCAATATAATCTAAATTATGATATATGCAAAAATTATTTTTTTATACGTAATATTAATAAAAAATTATTATAATATACTATTTTTTAAAGATTTAATTTATGTTTATTTCTATTTAAAATTTCTATTATATTATACTATTAATAATTCTTCTCCCTAATATATGACACTTTTCTATAAAGTATTAAAAACTATTAGAAATTAAATTTGTACTAATTAATTTTTTCATGATTTTATCATATCTTGCTATTCTTTCCAGAATAAAAAATTCATTTAGAGAATAAAATGAAAAAAACAGATGAACTACGTACAATACGAATTGATCCATTAATTACTCCAGCTGAATTGGCTAAGAAATATGCTATTACTTCAGAGATTATGGATACTGTTATCGCAACAAGACAAAATATTGCTCGTATCATGACTGGAAAAGATTTGCGATTACTTGTTGTTATAGGTCCATGTTCGGTTCATGATCCTATTGCCGCAGTAGAATATGCTCATCGATTATATGAATTACGATTAAAATATAAAGAACGTCTTGAAATTATCATGCGTACATATTTTGAAAAACCAAGAACAGTAGTTGGATGGAAAGGATTAATTTCAGACCCAGATTTAAATGGCAGTTTTAGAGTCAATCATGGATTAGCTATTGCTCGAAAATTACTATTAGATATCAATTCAATAGGAGTACCTGCAGCAACAGAATTTCTTGATATAGTTATCGGTCAATTTATTGCAGATTTAATTAGTTGGGGTGCTATTGGAGCTAGAACCACTGAAAGTCAAATTCATAGAGAAATGGCTTCTGGTCTTTCCTGTCCAGTAGGATTTAAAAATGGTACTGATGGAAATATACGAATTGCTATTGATGCTATTCGTGCAGCAAAAGTAAAACATTTATTTTTAGCTCCTAATAAAAATGGTCAAATGACAATTAATCACACTAGTGGAAATCCATATGGCCATATAATCATGCGAGGTGGTCGTATTCCTAATTATCATGCTAATGATATTAATTCAGCTATAAATAATTTACGTGAATTTAATTTATCAGAATATTTAATGGTTGATTTTAGTCATGGTAATTGTTTGAAAGAACATATTCGTCAAAAAGATGTTGCTAAATCTATTGCACATCAAATTTTTAATGGCTCTAAAGCAATATTTGGTGTCATGATCGAAAGCTTTTTAGAAGAAGGTTTTCAAACAGTAGAAAAAAACCAATCATTAATATATGGAAAATCAATTACGGATGCTTGTTTAAATTGGAAAGACAGTGCTTTAATTATTCGACAATTAGCTGATGCTGTAGATGCTCGTTTTTAATTTATATGCTAGTCAAATATTTTGACTAGCATAATTCAGTTTAATTAAAAATTATTTTATATGTTTTTTAATATATAATTATTGTATTTTAATATATAAAATATTTTTTTATAAATAATTATTTTTTTTAAATTGATAATTGAATTATCAAATTAATAATATTTTGATTAAGGACTTAATAGAATGCCTGTAATAAGATTTTGCGATGGAAGTCAACAGGTGTACGAGAATTCTATTGCATTAATAGAAATTATTAAAAATAAATATCCTAATATCATTAAGTCTCTTATTGCAATTTCTATAAATAATCATTTTGCTAATTTAAATTTTATAATCACACAAGATTCTATTGTAAAATTCATCAGCAAACAAGACTCTCAAGCATTAGATATTATTCGGTATTCTTGTGCACAACTTTTAAGTTATGCTATAAAAAATATATGGCCATATGGGAAAATTGCTGAAATTAATATTTCAAAGGATGGTTTTTATTGTGATATAGATTTGAAAGATCAGATTACCATTAAAGATCTTTTAATATTAGAAAATCAAATGAAACTTTTGATTAAAAAAAAATATGATATTGTAAATAAGTTTGTTTCTCATTCTAAAGCTAAAAAAATATTTCAAGCATATAATGAAACATATAAAATATTTTTTATAAATAATAGTGTTGATCCTAATATTAATGTTTCTTTATATTATCATGAAAATTATGTAGATTTTGATATTGGCATGCAAGTATATAATATAAAATTTTGTGATCATTTTAAATTGCAAAATATAGGAGGTGTTTATTGGAAAGGAAATAAAAAAAATAAGATGTTACAACGTATTTATGGTACCGCTTGGTCTAATCAAGAAGAATTGAAAAAACATCTAAAATACTTAAATGAATTAGACAAAAGAGATCACAGAAAGATTGGGAAACATCTTGAGTTATATCATATGCAAGAAGAATCTCCAGGTATGATTTTTTGGCACGATAAAGGTTGGATTATTTTTAATGAATTACAAAATTTTGTACGATTAAAATTAAAAGAATATCAGTATGAAGAAGTTAAAACACCGTTGTTGATAGATAAATCAATATGGGAGAAAAGCGGACACTGGGATAATTATAAAAATGCGATTTTTACGACGTTATCAGAACATCGAGAATATTGTATTAAACCTATGAACTGTCCTGGTCATCTGCAAATTTTTAATAGTAAATTAAAATCTTATCGAGATTTACCTATTCGTATGGCAGAATTTGGTAGTTGTCATCGCAATGAACCTTCAGGGTCTTTACATGGTCTTATGCGTGTACGTAATTTTACGCAAGATGATGCGCATATATTTTGTACGCGAGAACAAGTACGTACTGAAATTAATGATTGTATTAAAATGATATATGATTTATATAGTATATTTAATTTTAAAAAAATATTAGTTAAATTATCTACACGTCCAGATAAACGCATTGGAACTGATATTTTATGGGATGAAGCAGAAAAAGATTTATCTGATATGCTAATAAAAAATCATTTATCATTTGAATATCAATTAGGAGAAGGCGCTTTTTATGGGCCTAAAATTGAATTTATTTTACAAGATTCTTTAGATAGAAATTGGCAATGTGGAACAATTCAACTTGATTTTTATTTACCATTACGTTTAAATTCATTTTATATCAATAAAGACAATGAACGTCAAGTTCCTATTATGATTCATCGTGCAATACTAGGTTCAATAGAACGTTTTATTGGTATATTAATTGAAGAATCTTCAGGGAATTTACCAACATGGTTATCTCCAATACAAGTAGTTTGCGTAAGTGTTGCAAATGTTAATGACAAATATATTAAAAAATTGATTAAAAAATTTTCTAGTAGTAATATTCGTATAAAATCAGATTTAAGAAACGAAAAAATAGGTTTTAAAATTCGAGAACATATATTACATAAAATACCCTATATTATTATTTGCGGTGAAAAAGAAATTAATTCTAAAAAAATATCTGTGCGTAATAGAAAAGGTAAGAATTTTAATATGATTGATGTTAATGTTTTTATTGAAAAGTTACGAAATGAAATCATAAATCGTGATTTTCATCAAATGGAGGAATAAAGTATTAAAGGTGGAAAAAGAATGCAATTAATACGTCCTAATCGAATTAACAGTGAAATACGTGCTGTTAAAGTTCGTCTAACAGGAATAGATGGTAATCAAATTGGGATAGTTAATTTACGTGAAGCTTTAGAAAAATCTGAAGCATTAGGATTGGATTTAGTAGAAATTAGTCCGAATGCTGAGCCTCCTGTTTGTCGTATTATGGATTATGGAAAATTTCTTTATGAAAAAAGTAAATCTTCTAAGGAGCAAAAAAAGAAACAAAAAATCATTCAAATAAAAGAAATAAAATTTCGACCTGGAACAGATGAAAGTGATTATCAAGTTAAATTGCGTAATTCAATACGATTTTTAGAATATGGTGATAAAGTAAAAATTACTCTTCGATTTAGGGGTCGTGAAATGGCTCATCAAAAAATTGGTATCAATGTTTTAAATCGTATTAAACATGATTTAACTGATTTAGCTATTGTAGAATCGTTTCCATTAAAAATTGAAGGTCGTCAAATGATAATGATTTTAGCTCCTAAGAAAAAATAGTGTTAATACACCAATTATATTTTCTTTTTATAATTTTAAATGAAATAGTTTATGCCAAAAATTAAAACTTTAAAAAGTGCAGCTAAACGTTTTAAAAAAACTGCATCTGGTAAATTTAAACGTAAACAAGCAAATTTACGTCATATTTTAACAAAAAAAACAACACATAAAAAACGTCATCTTCGTTCTAAGATTCTAGTATCTAAAGGAGATGTAGATAGAGTTAAATCTTTTTTACCATATGTATAAAAATTTATTTTATTAAGATTTTGCAAATAGGAGAGCATACATGGCTCGTGTTAAACGTGGCGTCATTGCACATGCTCGTCACAAAAAAATCTTAAAACAAGCAAAAGGCTATTATGGAGCTCGTTCACGTATTTATAGAGTTGCATGTCAGGCAGTGACTAAAGCTGGTCAATATGCATATCGTGATAGACGACAAAAGAAAAGACAATTTCGTCAATTATGGATTTCACGTATTAATGCCGCTGTTCGTCAAAGTCAAATGTCTTATAGTAATTTTATTTTTGGTTTAAAAAAATCTTCGATTAATATTGATCGAAAAATATTATCTGATATTGCAATATGTGATATTTTTTCATTTAATCAATTAGTTGAGCGAGCAAAAAAAGCTTTGTTATAAATATTGAATTATAATATATTAAGAGGGGACAACTTATCTCCCCTCCAGTTAGATCAATTAATAATATTATATACAATATTTTGTATTATATCTAAATGCGTTATATTTCATATAAAAAAATAAGCTTCCTGTTTTTGGAAGCTTTTTATTATATGTTTCATTGCAATTTTATCAAAATAAAAAACAAAAAAAATGTTAAATTTAAATAAATTATTTAAACAAATTAAAATAGATATCAAAAAGACTAAAACTATTGTCGAATTAGATCAAATTAAAATTAAATACTTAGGAAAAAAAGGGATTTTAACGGAATATATAAAAAATTTAAAAAATTTTTCGTGTATAGATAAAAAAAAATATAGTATTATTAATCAAAAAAAACAAGAAATTATTAAGAATATTAAACAACATAGTCAATATTTAACTGAAATGATATTAGAAACAAGAATAAAAAAAGAAAAAATTGATGTTTCTTTACCTGGTCGTCGTTGTAATAATGGCTGTTTACATCCTATAACACAAACAATGAATTATATTAAAAATTTTTTTTTTACATTAGGTTTTCAATCAATTAATGGTCTAGAAATAGAAGATGAATATCACAATTTTGATGCTTTAAATATTCCTAAGAATCATCCTGCTCGTAATAGTCATGATACTTTTTGGTTTGACTCTAATAGATTATTAAGAACTCATACTTCAAATATGCAAATTCGTATCATGAAATCAGAAAAACCACCAATTCGATGTATTTTTCCAGGTAAAGTGTATCGGCATGATTACGATATCACACATACTCCTATGTTTCATCAAATTGAAGGTTTAATAGTTGATAAAAATATTACTTTTTCTAATTTAAAATGGATAATATACAATTTTTTATATTATTTCTTTGGAAAGAAAGTATCTATTCAATTTCGTCCATCCTATTTTCCTTTTACTACACCTTCTGCAGAAGTAGATATTATCAATCAAAATACTTTACAAACATTAGAAATATTAGGTTGTGGAATGGTGCATCCGAATGTATTAACAAATGTTAATATTGATCCAAATATATATTCTGCTTGTGCATTTGGCATAGGTGTGGAACGTATGACGATGTTACGTTATGAAATATATGATATTCGATCTTTTTTTGATAATGATTTAAGATTTTTAAATCAATTTAAATATAATTAGTGAGATAAAATGAAATTTAGTGAAAAATGGTTACGTGAATGGATCAAAATTAAAATTGATAGTAATACATTATGTGAACAAATTGCTAACTCTGGCATTGAAGTAGAGTATATTCAAGAATTTAATCCAATGTTTACTGATGTTTATGTAGGTAAAATAGTTGAATGTACTATTGATTCTAAATCTAATAATTATAAAATAGTTAAAGTTGATATAGGTCAGGAAAAATTATTAAATATTGTATGTCGAGCAGCGAATTGTCGTTATGGAATTAAAGTGGCAGTAGCTACTATTGGTGCTATTTTACCAGATAATATTACCATTAAAAAAAAAATAATACATAACCAATTATCAGAAGGAATGTTATGTTCTTTTTATGAATTAGGAATATTTTCTCAAAATGATCAAATTATTGAATTACCTCAAGACACTACTTTGGGTATGAATGTTTATGATTATTTATTATTAAAAGATAAAATTATTAAAATTTCTACTACGTCAAATCGCCCAGATGGATTAAGCATTTTAGGCATCTCACGAAATATATCAGCTATAAATAATTTTAAACAGCCAGATTTAAAAAATATATCAGTACCTATTCATTTAACGAAACAAATAGATATTAATATTGAAGCAAAAAAAGAATGTAGATGTTTTTTAGGAAAAATGATTAATAATATTAACGTTAATATAGATACTCCTTTATGGATGAAAAAAAAATTATTTTTTTCTGATATGTTATCTGAAAATATTATTACTAATATTATTAATTATATATTAATCGAAATCGGACAACCTTTAAATATCTTTAATTCAGATAACATAGATGATAATCATATCATTATTCGTATGGCAAAAAATCAAGAAAATATTATTTTGAAAAATAATATTACAATAAAATTAAATAAAAATATATTAGTGTTTGCTGATAAAAATAAAATATTATCTCTTCCTGGTAATATTCATACTATTTATGCTGATATTAATCAAAAAACTAAAAATATATTTTTAAGTTCTGCTATCATCAATAAAAAATCAATTGATAATATTTCAAAAACAATAAATTCTAATAAAATATTAGAATATTATAACTATGGTATCGATCCATCTCTACAAAAATATGCTATAGAATATGCTACTAAATTAATTTTAAATATATGTGGAGGTCAATCTAGCGTCATTAATTATAAAAAAATTAATACATTATTGTATCAAAATTATTCGATTAGATTATATTATAAAACATTGAAAAAAATCACAGGTATTAATTTTAAAGATACAACTATTTCTAATATTTTATATAATCTTAATTATAAATACGATTTTCAGAAACATTTTTGGGATGTAGTTCCTCCTAGTTGGCGTTTTGATATATTAATAGAAGAAGATGTCATTAGTGATATTTTAAGAATATATGGCTATAATAATATTTTTTTGCATCCATTAAAAGAAGATTTAAACTATAATAAAAAAAATGAATTAACAGATTTTTTATTAAAAAAATCTGCTATTATATTAATTAATAAAGGATATCATGAAGTTATAAATTATAGTTTTATTGATCCAAAAATAGAAAAGTTACTTTTTAAAAATAAAAAAAATATTTTAGTTGCCAATCCTATTTCTCAAGATATGTCATGTATGCGTTCATCATTATGGCCTGGTTTACTTAAAAATATTTCTCATAATAAAAACCGTCAACAAAAAAGTATACGTATTTTTGAAAGTGGATTATGTTTTTCAATAAATGAAAAGGATAACCTTGGAATTAAACAAGAATTTTTATTAGCAGCAGCAATTAGTGGAGACTATTTTTCAGAACATTGGTTGTTTAAAATGAGAAAAATGGATTTTTATGATTTGAAAGGTGATTTGGAATTGATATTAGATTCAATATGTGAATTGAATAATATAGAATTTAGACGTGAAAAAATCCTTGGCTTACATCCTGAGCAAAGTGCATCTATATATTTTCAGAATAATATGATTGGAAAAATTGGAGCAATTGATCCGAGATTAGAAAATAAGTTAAATGTTGATAGTGCTACATTTTTATTTGAAATATCATTAAAATATTTTTTTAATATTATTAAAAAATCAAAATTTCAAGATATTTCAAAATTTCCTACAATACGACGAGACATTTCAATATTAATATCAGATGACATTATCATTCATGATGTTATTAAAATATGTCAAGATTTTTTTATAAATCAAAACGTAGAAGTAAATCTATTTGATGTATATTCTTATCAAGAGTTATTAAATAAGAAAAAAAGTTTAGGTATTAGTTTTATTTTTCAAAATTATCAAAGAACTTTACAAGATAATGAAATTAATTTAATGATTCATGATTGTATAGGAGTATTAAAAAAGAAATTTCAAGTGATGTTAAGGAAATAAAGTTATGGTATTAACAAAAGCTGAAATTGTAGAACACTTATTTGAAAAATTTCATCTAACTAAACGAGATTCTAAAATATTAGTAGAATTTTTTTTTGAAGAAATTCGAAAATCTTTAGAGAAAGGAGAAGATGTAAAACTATCTGGATTTGGTAATTTTTACGTTAAAAATAAAAATTCTCGACCTGGCAGAAATCCTAAAACAGGAGAAGATTTTTTAATTAAAGCTAGGCAAGTTGTCACTTTTAAAGCAGGTCGAAAATTAAAAGATAAAATTGATAATTTTTTAATAAAAAAAATATGAAATTTTTATATTGTATATTAGTAATTTAAACATAAAATAATTATTTCTAATTTTTTCTTTTATTTTTAACGAAATTATCTATATTTTTTATTAATTAACAATTTTTAGTTATTTTCAATCGCAATTCATAGATTAATTAGTAGTATATTTTATATTATTTTTCAATATTATTAATGACATTAATCTAGCAATTTAATTAATTTAAATGATGTATAATAAATTTTATTCAAATAATATACATAACTACATCTAAATAAGATTAATACAAAATATTATCTCTTCAGAAAAAATAAATTTAAATTAATATTTATATGAATATGTTTGTTAATAATCAGGTTTGTATAAAATATTTTATTATTAATTATATAAATATTATTTTCTGAAATTGTATTTCCTATAATGTAATAGATTATTGTATAGATGATTAATTATTTTATAAAATTTTTTATTTCTAATTTTTTATATAAAATATTTATGAATAAATTTTATCTTATTATAGTATACATTGTAAAATTATATTTTAATTTTATGTTTATGAAATTTATAGATTTATTAAATTATAAGATAAATTATATCACATGAATCATCTAATTATTAACAGATATAATCTGTTACATTTTTTTGATATCATACATATGATATTATATGATTAAATAAAATAATAATATTATAGTAATACTGTTAATATTTTATATATATTTTAATTATTCAAATAATTATAACAATATATAATTTAATAATTTTTTCTCAATCAATTTTAATTATATTAGTATTTTTTAATTCGTATAAATATTATACGTATTTATGCCATTCTCATCAATTAATATTTTTAAACTATGTAATTTTATATATCTTAAAATAAATTCGTGTTATATATTTTTAAAGAAAATTTTTTTGAAAATTTTATATAAAGATTTTGGAGAAAAAATGCATTTTAAACTTTTACATCAAGATGGAAATGCAAGATATGGTTGTTTTAATTTTAAACAAGAAATAATAGAAACTCCTATTTTTATGCCAGTTGGAACTTATGGAGCTGTTAAAAGTATTAGTACAAATGAGATTAAAAATACAGGTAGTAAAATTATTTTAGCTAATGCATTTCATTTATTTTTACGGCCTGGTCAAGATATTATTAAAATACATGGCACATTGCATAAGTTTATGAATTGGCCGGGTCCTATTCTAACTGATTCTGGAGGTTTTCAAGTTTTCAGTCTTTCTCGTTTTTGTAAAATTAATAAAGAAGGAGTGTTATTTAAAAACCATATTAATGGAAAAAATTTTTTCTTAAACCCCGAAATATCTATGAATATTCAATTAAATTTAGGTTCTGATATTGTTATGGTCTTTGATGAATGTATAGAATATACTAATAATTGGCAAAAAACTAAAGATTCTATGAAAAGATCATTAGAATGGGCAAAAAAAAGTCGTTTTTATTTTGATTTATCTAAAAATAAAAATTTATTATTCGGTATTATTCATGGAGGAATATATCCAGAGTTACGTGAAATTTCTCTTAAAGAATTAATAAAAATCGATTTTGATGGATATGCATTAGGTGGGTTAGCTGTAGGTGAGTCAAAATACGAAATGTATAAAATATTACAATATATTTGTCCTCAAATACCAAAAAATAAACCACGTTATTTAATGGGAGTAGGTAAACCTGAAGATTTAGTAGAGGGAGTGAAGCATGGTATAGATATGTTTGATTGTGTAATTCCTACTCGCAATGCCAGAAATGGATATTTATTTGTAACAAATGGTATAATTAAAATCAGAAATAAAAAATATGAAAAAGATTTATCGTCTTTAGATAATACTTGCTCTTGTTATACTTGTAAAAATTACACTCGTTCTTATTTACATCATTTAGATTCTTGTAATGAGATATTAGGTGCGCGTTTAAATACCATTCATAATTTACATTATTATCAAACATTAATGTCAAACATAAGACAAGCAATAAAAAATAATACTTTTCATCAATTTCAATTAAATTTTTATAACCAAAAGAAAAATCTTATCAATAAATATCAAGGACAATAAAATGAATTTTTTAATTCAAAATGCTAATGCTTTTATGACTGAATCTTCAGGAAACCACAATTCATATTCTTTTATATTTATGATTATTGTATTTTTATTAGTATTTTATTTTTTTATTTTTCGTCCACAACAAAAAAAAGATAAAGAACATACTAATCTTATGAACTCTCTTATGAAAGGGGATGAAGTTATAACTACTAGTGGTTTATTAGGACGTATTAATAAAGTTACACAAAATGGATATATTTTTCTACAATTAAATGAAACAACTGAAGTTTTAATTAAAAAAGATTTTATAGCATCATTATTACCTAAAGGCACTTTAAAATCTTTATGATATTTATTTTATTAATGATTTTAGTATAAATAAGAAAAATCTGCTATTTTAAAAATCAATTCTTTAAAACGATTTAATAAAATTAATCGATTTAAAAAAATTTTAGTATTATCATGATGTATTTTGACTTTATCAAAAAAATGATATATAGGTTGTTCTAGATCTGCAATTTTTAAAAAAATATCTTCATATTTTTGTTCCAAAAATAAATTTTTTGTATGTATATATAGATTATTAATTTGATTAAATAGCATTATTTCTTCTTCTTTTTCCATTAATTGAGTATTTATTTCAGTATTAAGTGTTTGATTTGCTTTATCTAAAATATTTATCACTCTTTTAATGCATAACATCACTAACTTTGAATTTTTTGATTTTTGAAAAATAGATATTGCTTGTATTCTTTTATGAATATCTATTGGTTGTGTTAATTTATACGACAATACTGATTGAATAATTTTTTTATTATATCCATTTTCTTGATACCAGTAAAATAATCTTGATATAAAAAATTCAATAATTTGGTTAGATACATTTGAATTCTTGATGTATTTTGTATTATATAAAGATAAACTATTGTTAATTAGTTCTTTTAAATCTAATGATATGTTTTTTTCTATAATAATACGTAGTATTGCAATAGCTAAACGTCTTAATGCAAATGGATCTTTATTTGAACTAGGAATATTTCCAATATAAAACATACCTGATAAAGTATCTATTTTATCAGCAATAGATAATGCAGAACCTATAGGAGTTATTGGTAGTTTATCTCCTGAAAATGCAGGTAGATATTGTTCTTCAATAGCAAGAGCAATATCTTTTTTTTCTTTATTTTCTAATGCATAATACATTCCTATTGTACCTTGTAATTCTGGAAATTCACATACAATATTTGTTAAAAGATCACATTTTGATAATATTGCTGCTCTATTTGCATCTTCTAAATTTTCTGAATAATGTTGAATAATCCATCTTATTAAGTATTGAATACGTAATGTTTTTTCATACAATGAACCAAGATTATTGTGAAATAATACATTTTTTAGAGAAATTAAATGATTTTCTAATATTGTTTTTCTATCGTTTTGTAGAAAAAATTCAATATCTGAAAGTCTAGAATGCATAACTTTTTCATTATCTGCAATAATCATTGTTGATTTTTTTGACTGGATATTAGATACAAATACAAAATATGGCATTATAGAATGATTAATATTGTATATTGGAAAACATTTTTGTTGTTTTTCTATTATATATTTTAATATTTTTTTAGGTATTTTAAGGAATTTTTTTGAAAAAGTTGCTAATAGTATAACAGGTGATTCTACTAGATTAGTTACTTCATCAATGAGAATATTATTTTGTTCAATATAACCATCAATTGTTTTTATAGTTTCTTTGATATTTTTTATAATTATTTTTTTACGAGCTATATAATCAGCAAGAATATTTTGTTTTTTCAATAAAATATCAGGATATTCTTTGCCATGATTTATAATAATTTTATCTTCTTTGTAAGCAATGTGATTATGTAAAATCCGATTAGTATTGATATTAAATATTTTTCCTGAAATAATTTGATGATCCAATAATATTACAATATTACGAATAGGACGAAAAAATTTTTGATTACTCACTTCCCAACGCATTGGTGCTATGAAATAATTTTTTTTAAGTGCGGATTCAGTTATTTTAGGTATTAAGGATTCTATTTGCTCTTGTTGTTGTTTTTTTTTATATAATAACCATTCACCTTTTTTATTTTTTAAACGCACAGTATCTTGTATATTAATTTTATAATATTTTAACCAAGAAATAGCTGCTGCAGTTAAACACCCATTTTTATCATAAGACTGAATAATAGATGGACCTCTTTTTTCGATTTCTATATACTGATTTTCTGTATTCATATCTTCAATTTTTAATGCCAATCTTCTTGGTGTAGAAAAACATAAAATATTTTTATAGCGAATATTCAATATGTTTAATTCAGTGATAAAATTTTTATAGAAATTAAGAGATATATTATTAAGTAATCTAGAGGGTAATTCTTCAGTACCTATTTCAATTAATAGTGTTTGTGTTTTCATTTTTTTCTCTTGTGTGAATGCATAAAGGAAAACCTAATTGTTCTCTTTGATTTAAATATTTTTTTGCAATTTGAGTAGTTAATTTACGAATACGTAAAATATAATTTTGTCTTTCATTGGCTGATATAACTTTTCTTGCATCTAGTAAATTAAATATATGATTTGCTTGTAAAATATTTTCATATGCAACTAATAATAATGGTTTTGTTAACTTAATTAATTGTTTTGATTCTAGTATATATTGTTCAAAAGTGTAAAATAAAAAATCAATGTTAGAATATTGAAAATTATATTTAGATTGTTCGATTTCATTTTGTTGAAAGATATCACCATAAGTAATTTTTTTATTATTATGTATATTCCAAATAACATTATAGATATTAGATTTTTTTTGTATATGCATAGCCAGTCGTTCTAAACCATATGTTATTTCAACTGTTATAGGATTACATTCCAATCCACCAACTTGTTGAAAATAAGTGAATTGAGTAACTTCTATACCATTTAACCAAACTTCCCAACCAATACCCCATGCTCCTAATGTAGGATTTTCCCAATTATCTTCTACAAAACGTATATCATTTATTTTTTCATTAATATTTAATAAATTTAATGAATGTAAATAAAGATTCTGAATATCGTCTAAAGGTGGTTTCATAATAACTTGAAATTGATAATAATGTTGCAGTCGATTGGGATTGTCTCCATATCTTCCATCTAAAGGTCGACGACAAGCTTGTATATATGCTGCACGTATTGGCTCTGGTCCAATAGTTCCTAAAAAAGTTTTTTGATGAAATGTTCCTGCACCAATTGGCAAATCTAATGATTGAAAAATAGTACATCCTTGTTGTAACCAGTATTTTTGTAAAATATCAATTAAATGATAAAAATCATTACAATTATGTTTCATGTTATATCCAGATATAGAAATATATATTCTTTTCTATAATTATTCTTAATAATAGTTAAAAAATCTTATATCATAGAAAAATTTGAAAAATTTTATATTTTATATAAAAAAGATTATTATATGAAATATAAAAAGCATACAATGATATATATGAAAAATAAAGATAATTTATTAATAGTTAATTATATATAAAAATAACAAATATTTTAAGTATATAAATAAAATATTTATAATATTTAGATTGTATAAAGATTTTTATAAAAAAATTTTTATTTTTTTACTAAATAAAATTTATTTTAATCTCAATGTTTAATCAAATTAGTATAATATTAAATGAATTTTAATTGATTAAAATTAATTTTGTTAGTATTATATGAGTATTTTATTTGATAGATAAAATATATTGATAATAATTATGTTCAAATAAATATAAAATTATTTTAAAATATTTAAAATTTTTTATCATTTTTATATAAATTAATAGGAACAATATGAATTATATTGGCGCACATATTAGTTCTGCTGGTGGTGTAGAAAAAACCATTTTACGCGCTTGTCAAATTAACGCAACAGCTTTTTCTTTTTTTACTAAAAATCAAATTCAATGGTATGCTAAGCCACTAATTCAAAAACAAATTGATTGTTTTAAAAATTTATGTATAAAATATAAATTTACACCTAATCAAATTTTACCTCATAGCAGCTATTTAATTAATCTAGGTCATCCAGTTGATGAATTATTAAAAAAGTCACAAATATTATTTTTAGATGAAATGACACGTTGTAGTCAACTTGGTTTAAATTTTTTAAATTTTCATCCAGGTAGTCATTTAAATAAAATTACTGAATCGTCTTGTTTATCAAGAATTTCTCATTCTATTAATATGATTTTAGATCAAACACAAAATATTACAGCAGTATTAGAAAATACTGCAGGACAAGGAACAAATGTAGGGTATTGTTTTGAACATTTAGCTGAAATTATTGATAATATTCATGATAAATCTAGAATTGGAGTATGTCTCGATACCTGTCATTTATTTGTATCAGGATATGATTTACGAACTATACAAGATTGTAAGAATACGTTTAACAAATTTAATAATATAATCGGATTAAAATATTTAAAAGGAATACATTTAAATGATTCAAAAAAGAATATTAATAGTCGTGTTGATCGTCATGAAAGTTTAGGTCTAGGTAAAATAGGAACAGAAGCGTTTAGTTGGATTATAAGAAATAATAATTTTTCTAATATACCTATGATTTTAGAAACTATTAATCCCAAAATATGGAAACAAGAAATTCAGTGGTTACGATCACATAAAAAATAACACATAAATTTATATAATTTTTAATATTATAGAAGAGAATTTAATATGTTAACTTTAACTGCAGAAATAAGAAATAATAAAGGTAAAAGTGTTAGTAGAAGATTACGTATGCATAATAAGTGTCCTGGAATTGTATATGGCATTAATAAAAATAGTATTTTGCTAACATTAGATCATAATTCTCTTTTTAATTTACAGAAAAAATCAGAATTTTATAATGAAAATATATTATTATTAATTAATAACCAAGAATATATAGTTAAAGTACATTTGATTCAAAGACATTCATTTAAATTAAAATTGCTACATATTGACTTTATATATGTTTAATGTAATTAAATCTGTTTATTTTCTAAATATGAATTCAAATCAATTGTTTTTTATAAATTTCAATATTACACATAAAAATAAATAAATAGTTTGACATTAATTATGATTTAAATAATATAGTAAATAAAATATGTCGAAACATAAACATAGTAGGATGAAATTGTATAGCAATTAATCCTGTTATTCCAGCAGACAATGTTAAAAAAGATAAAAATCCAATTATATTTTTCTTGACAAAAATGGAATTATTTTTATTAATTTTTTTAATTTTCCACCATTTTGATAAAAGCCATATTCCAATCCATATTAATATTGAAATTATTAATAATAGCCATTTAAAATAATTATTTTGTGAGCTTTCTGGTATATTAATAGCGATTCCTGTAATAATACCAGGGAAAAAATATACTGGAGGCCAGAATATACATCCAATAATACTAGGATAAATAAATTTATTTAATGATAATTTAAGCATACCACATATCATTGGCATTAATGGTCTAGTTGGTCCTATAAATCTTCCAAGAATAATAGCGATTATACTATGTTTATCTAAAACAGATGTAATTTTATCAACTAATTTTTGGTTATTTTTTAAAAATTTTAATTTTGTTAAACAATTTTTAAAATATAATCCAAAATAGTATGATGCCCAATCACCACATAAACATCCAATACTACCAGCAATCCAGGCAGGATAAAATAATAATTTTCCATTGCCAATAAATGTACCTAATGTTGTCATTAAAATAATTCCTGGCAATAACAGTCCTACTAAAGCAAGAGATTCTAAAAAAGCAACCATGCCAATTAATAATAAAGAATATATTGAAGATTGTGTTATAAAAAATTCTATCCAAGATTCCATAATTGCTCATTATATTATATTAAAATTAAATTTTTTATACAAATATTTTATACTTTATATTTTTTTTTATACAATCTCAAGAAAAATATTATAATTTATTTATTTGTTTTAAAAAATATAATAATTATTATATTATTAAAATAATGATAACATTATTTATTATCGCATCTTAATTATCTAGATTATTAATAAACAAAAAAAGGAGCATCATGAAATTTTTTATTTTTATAATTATTTATATTTTTGGCAGCATGTTTCATGTTTCAGCTAAAACATATGTAGTAGATAAAATTGTGGCTATTGTTAATGATCAAATTATATTAGATAGTGATGTTAATCAAATTTTATCTTTTTTAAAAAAAGACAATAATGTTAATCAATTATTAAAAAAAAGTTTTTTAAAAGAAAATATTATTCAAAAATTAATTATTAATTCTTTAATACTGCAAGAAGCTAATAAAATAAACATTGTAGTAACGAAAGAACAAATTAATAATATTATAAAAAAGATTGCTTTAAAAAAAAATATTAGTGTTGCAGAATTAAAAAAACATATTATTTCATATAATAAAGAAAATCATCATTATTATGATTATTATATAAAAAATATTGAAGAATTATTAAAAATTAAAATAATAGAGAATTATGAACTGAATAAACGTATTAATATTTCAGAAGCAGAAATCAATGAAATGTTGAAAAAATTAATTCAATCACATAATCAATTACAAAAAATTAATTTCAGTTATATTTTTCTGCCTACTTCAAAAAAATACTCTAATCAAAAAAATCATCATATCAAAACAATAGTAAAAAGAATTAAAGACAAAATTCAACAGGGTCATAGTTTCGAAAAATTGTTAGTTGATTTGAAAGAAGATAAAAATATTTTAGTAAAAAAAATGTTATGGATGTCTTTATTTGATATACATCACCAATTATCTCATAAATTAAATATTACTAAAAAGGGAGAAATTTTAGGGCCTATTTTAGGATCTAAAGGATTTTATATATTAAAAATACATGATATAAATAAGAATGAAAAACATATAGTTACTGAATTTCATATACAGCATTGTTTGATAAAATCATCATCCTTGAATGATTCAGAAAATAAAAAACGTATTTTAAATATATATGAAAATATTCAAAAAGGTATGTATAGTTTTGATTATGCTGTGAAGCATTTTTCTGATGATTCTGATATATCTGATAAAACAGGTGATTTAGGTTGGGTATCAAAAGAATTACTGCATACTAATTTTAATAAATTAGAATTAAAATTTAATAAAAATCATATTAGTAAACCTATTAAATCTCATTTTGGTTGGCATATATTTAAATTATTAGATACACGTCAAGTAAATCAATTTTATAATTTTAAAAAACAACAAGCTTATAGAATTTTACTAACTCATAAAAAAATATTAGCAAAACAAGAATGGATACGAGATCTAAAAAAAATATCTTATATAAAAATTATCAAATCATCATAGTTTAAAACATTCTTTCATAATTTTAAAAAATATATTAATTAGAATTTTATGATCATAAAAAAATATAAAAAATTTTTTCCTCTTAAAAGATATGGACAAAATTTTCTTGTGAATCAAGAAAGTATACAAAATATTATCAAAATCATAAATCCTAAAAAAACACAAGCATTATTAGAAATTGGACCTGGTTTAGGTGCATTAACACAACCTATTTGTGAATTTTTAGATAAACTTATTGTTGTTGAAATTGATCCTAATATATTGTTATTTTTAAAAAAATGTATTTTTTTTTATAAATTGCAAGTATATTGTGAAGATGCTGTGAGTTTTAACTATCGAAATGTATTATGTTCAAAATATAAATATATTCGTATTTTTGGGAATTTACCATATAATATTTCTACATCTTTAATTTTGCATCTGTTTCAGTATATTGATATTATTCAAGATATGCATTTTATGTTTCAAAAAGAAGTTGCTAAAAGATTAGTAGCAATGCCTGGTGAAAAATATTATGGTCGTTTAAGCATTATATCTCAATATTATTGTAATATTAAAATATTACTAAATATTCCACCTCAATATTTTAAACCTATACCTAAAGTGCATTCTATTTTTGTAAATTTAACTCCTCATACTAATTCTCCTTATTTTGTTTACAATATAAATTTATTAACGAGTATTACAAAAAATGCTTTTCAAAATAGAAGAAAAATATTGCGTCATAGTTTAAAAAAACTTTTTTCTGAAAGAGATTTAATAAAATTAAAAATTAATCCTAATTTAAGAGCTGAAAATATTTCTATTATTCAATATTGTCAATTAGCTAATCAATTATATAAAAAAAATAAATAATTTTTTAAAAATTTATTAATACGAATTATTAAGAATTTTGCTTGTCAATTAAGAAAATATAAGGACAAAAAATATGAGCACTTATTTTTTAAGTGATATTCATGGTTGTTATAAAGAATTGAAAATGCTTTTAAAAACAGTTTTTTTTAATCATAAAAAAGATAATTTATGGATTGCGGGTGATTTAGTATCAAGAGGTCCTGATTCTCTAAAAGTTTTAAGATATCTTTATTCATTAGGAGATGCTGTTAAAATTGTATTAGGTAATCATGATATTAATTTAATTGCCGTACATGCAGGCATAAAACAAAATAAAAAAGAGAATTTTTTTGATGAATTTCTTGCTGCATCAGATAGTATAGAATTGATTGATTGGTTGCGTTGTAAGTCTCTTATTAAAATTGATGAAAATCAAAATATTATTATGTCTCATGCAGGTATCAGCCCACAATGGGATATTAAAACAGCGAAAATGTATACGTGTGATTTTAAAAAACATTTATCTCAAAAAAATTATATTCCATTTTTAAAAAAGATCTATTCTTATAATATAAATTTTTGGACAAATAATTTAAGTCGATATGATCAATTACGATATACTGTAAATGCTTGTACAAGAATGCGTTATTGTTATCCTGATAGTAGATTAAATATGTTATATAAGCAATCACCAAATATTGTTCCCAAGCCTCTACAACCATGGTTTTTAATACCATCTAAAATTCCAAAAATTTATTCTATTTTTTTTGGACATTGGTCTTCTTTAAAAGGAACTATTGTTCCAAAGCCTTTTATTTCATTAGATGGAGGTTGTTGTTGGGGGGAGGAGCTCATGATGTTTCGATGGGAAGATAAAAAATGGTTTTCTCAATCTGTAATGTCATCATGAATATTAATTATAATTTTAATATATATTATCTTGATAAAATTTCGAAAGTATAATTATAAGGATTAAATTGATTTTTGATATTATTTTTTCTAAATAAAGTTTTCCATGATGGATATAATGTATATTTAGGAAAATAAGCGTCTCCAATTGTATTAATATCTATATGTGTTAAATATAATTTATTCGCAAAAAATAACATTTGTTTATATATTTCTTCTCCCCCGATTACCATAATTTCTTGATGATATTTTTTAGAAATAATTATATTAGATGCTGCATTAGATATTGCATCATCTATTGAACGACACCAGATAATGTTTTTATTTTTAATTTCGCTCTTACTAATGACAATATTTCTACGATTAGGTAAAGGTTGAGAAATAGATTCCCAAGTCATACGACCCATAATTATATTTTTATTTACAGTTTGTTTTTTAAACCATTTTAAGTCATTAGGAATATACCAAGGGATTTGATTTTTATATCCAATAATTAAATTTTTTGATATAGCTGCAATTAAACTGATATTCATAAAATACTAAAATTATTTTGTGTATTATAAATATGTTTTACAACATATTTATAAATATAGTTCATGATATAATAAATTAATTATGTTTTTATAAAGTAAGTTAAGTTTTTTTATGTATTTCTTGTAAAGAAATAATATTATTTATTGGATTATTATTTAGAGACATGATAGTAGCTAAAGCTCCATTAATCGTTGTATCATAGTGTACTTTGTATTGAACAGCATCGCAACATATTAATTTTGAATCTTTTATTGTTTGTTGTTGAGATGATGTTGTATTAATAATATAAGTATATTCTCCATTTTTTAAACGATCTTGTATATGCGGACGTCCTTCATGCACTTTATTAACTAATCTAGATGAAATACCAGCTTTTTTTAATGCTATAGATGTCTCTTTAGTTGCATCTATTTTAAATCCCATCTTTTTTAATTGTATTGCTAAATTAATAATCTTCTGTTTATCATCATGTCTAACAGAAATAAGGACTCGACCTAATTTTTGAATATTTATATGAGCACCTAACATAGCTTTAGAAAAAGCTTCTGAGAAGTTTTTTCCGATACCCATTACTTCTCCTGTAGAACGCATTTCTGGTCCTAATACAGGATCAACACCTGGAAATTTATCAAATGGAAGAATAGCTTCTTTGACTGAATAATATTTTGGTACAATTTCTCTAGTAAATCCTTGTTGTAATAATTTTTTTCCATACATGACTCTTACAGAAATTTTAGCTAACGCAAGACCTGTAGCTTTTGAGACAAATGGAACTGTTCTAGATGCTCGAGGATTAACTTCAATAATGTATATTTGATCATTTTGAATAGCAAATTGGACATTCATTAACCCTCTTACTGATAAAGCAAAAGCTAATTTAATTACTTGTTGTCTAATTTTATTTTGAATATTTTTCGTTAAGGTATATGCTGGCAATGAACATGCTGAATCACCTGAATGCACTCCAGCTTGCTCGATATGTTCCATAATACCTCCAATTAACACTTTGTCTCCATCACATATGGCATCAACATCTACTTCAGTTGCATAATTTAAATATTGATCCAATAAAATTGGAGTAGTATTATTTGGTCTTAATATGTTTTGAAAATATTTTTTTAAATTATATGGTGTATAAATAATTTCCATTGCTCGTCCACCTAATACATAAGATGGTCTCACCATAATTGGATATCCTATTTTTTCTGCTGCTTGATAGGCATCGTTTAAATTAAATACAGTACTATTTAAAGGTTGTTGTAATTTTAATTTAGTAACAATTTTTTGAAAACGATCTCGATTTTCAGCTTGATCAATAGAATCTGAACTTGTCCCTATAATAGGAACTCCTTCTTTTTCAAAATCACGTGCTAGTTTCAAAGGTGTTTGACCGCCATATTGAATAATTACACCTATTGGTTTTTCTATTCTTATAATTTCTAAGACATTTTCTAATGTAATTGGTTCAAAATACAAACGATCTGAAATGTCATAATCAGTAGAGACTGTTTCAGGATTGCAATTAATCATTATTGCTTCAAAACCATCCTCACGTAAAGCTTGAGCTGCATGTACACAGCAATAGTCAAACTCTATACCTTGTCCTATACGATTTGGTCCGCCTCCTAATATAACAATTTTTTTATTATTTTTTTTTGGATTAGATTCACATTCATCTTCCCATGTTGAATACATATATGCTGTTTCAGTAGAGAATTCTGCCGAGCATGTATCAATTCTTTTATATACAGGATGCAATTGTAATTGATAACGTAATTGTCTAATTTCATATTCTTGTCTTTTAGTTAATATAGCAATACGTTGATCTGAAAAACCTTTTCTTTTAATAAAATACAAGAATTTATAAGTTAATCCAATAAACCCTTTTTGTATAATTTGTTGCTCTAATAAAATAATTTCTTCAATTTGTATAAGAAACCACGGATCAATAAATGTTAAATTATAAACATCATTAACTGACATGCCATATCGAAAAGCATCTCCAATATACCAAATTCGTTCAGACCCTGCATCTTGTAATTCACGTTTCATGGTAATTAAATTTTCTTCATTAAAACAAGATATTTTTGAGTCAAAACCAGTTGCGCCTACTTCTAATCCACGAATAGCTTTTTGTATAGATTCTTGAAAAGTACGACCTATAGCCATAACTTCTCCAACAGATTTCATTTGTGTAGTCAATCTATCATCACATCCAGGAAATTTTTCAAAATTAAATCTGGGAATTTTTGTCACTATATAATCTATTGATGGTTCAAACGATGCAGTGATATTTTTTCCTGTGATGTCATTTGAAAGTTCATCTAAAGTATATCCGATAGCTAATTTTGCAGATATTTTTGCAATTGGAAAACCCGTGGCTTTAGATGCTAGAGCAGATGATCGCGACACTCTGGGATTCATTTCAATAACAATAATACGGCCATCTTTTGGATTAACTGCAAACTGTACATTTGAACCTCCTGTTTCTACTCCTATTTCTCGTAAAATAGCTATAGAAGCATTTCTCATAATTTGATATTCTTTATCAGTTAAAGTTTGCGCAGGCGCAATAGTAATCGAATCTCCTGTATGTATACCCATAGGATCAAGATTTTCAATTGAACATACAATAATGCAATTGTCATTTTTATCTCTCACAACTTCCATTTCATATTCTTTCCAACCAATTAATGATTCATCAATTAACAGTTCTGTATTTGGAGATAATTTTAATCCTCTTTCACATATCTTTTGAAATTCTTCATGATTATATGCAATACCTCCTCCGCTTCCACCCATAGTAAAGGAAGGACGAATAATACATGGAAAACCTACATACTTTAATACTGATATAGCTTCTTGCATATTATGAGCTATTCCGCATTTTGCAGTTTCTAATTGTAATTTTTTCATTGCTTGTGAAAATAATTTTCTATTTTCAGCTTTTTTGATTGCGTTAACTGTAGCCCCAATGATTTTTACATGATTTTTATTTAAAATACCTTTTTTATCTAATTCTAAAGCACAGTTTAATGCCGTTTGCCCCCCCATAGTTGGCAATAATGCGTCTGGATGTTCTTTTTCAATAATTTTTTCCACTGTGGTCCAATGAATTGGCTCAATATATGTAGCATCTGACATATCCGGATCTGTCATGATAGTAGCGGGATTAGAATTAACTAGGATAATTCTATAACCTTCTTCTTTTAATGCTTTACAAGCTTGTGTTCCAGAATAATCAAATTCACATGCTTGTCCGATAATTATCGGACCAGCTCCAAGAATTAAAATTGATTTGATATCAGTAGATTTAGGCATATTCTCTCCTAATTAATTACTGAGTTTGAAATTTATGATGAATAATTAGTTGAATAAAATGATCAAATAAAGATGAAGCATCATGTGGTCCAGGGCTAGATTCTGGATGACCTTGAAAACTAAAAGCGGATTTATTAATTAAAGAAATCCCTTGTATAGTGTTGTCAAAAAGAGAAGTATGTGTGATGTTAATATTATTTGGTAAATTATTAATATCTACAGTAAAATTATGATTTTGAGATGTAATTATTACACGATTATTTTTTATATCTTTAACAGGGTGATTACCACCATGATGTCCAAATTTCATTTTGATAATTTTAGCTCCACTAGATAAAGCAAGTAGCTGATGACCTAAGCATATTCCAAAAATAGGAATATTAATTTTTAAGAAATGTTGAATTGCATGAATAGCATAGTGACAAGGCCTAGGATCACCAGGCCCATTAGATAAAAAAATTCCATCTGGAGATAAATTCAAAACAGTTTGTGGATGAGTTTCTGCTGGTACAATGGTTAAATAACATCCTCTATCTACAAGCATGCGCAATATATTTCGTTTGACGCCAAAGTCATATACAACTATATGATATAAAATATTTTCTTTTTTTATAGAAAAAAATTTATTTTCTTTAAAAATGAAGCTACCTTCATTCCAATGATAAATTGATTTAGTAGAAACTTGCTTTGCTAAATCTAAACCCTGTAAACTTGAGAAGTTTTTCGCATAATTATATGCGATATTATAATTATCCTGTTTATCTGATATAATACATCCATTTTGTGAACCTTGTGTACGTAGAATACGCGTTAATTTTCTTGTATCAATATCAGATATTGCAACAATATTATTTTGTTTTAAATATGATATAAAATTTTTTTGATTTCGATAATTACTCGCAAGATGTGATATATCACGAACAATTAACCCATTTGCGTGAATTTTCGAAGATTCTGCGTCTTGTATATTAGTTCCAACGTTTCCAATATGAGGATGAGTTAATGTGATAATTTGATGTGAATAAGAAGGGTCAGTAATAATTTCTTGGTAACCAGTAATTGATGTATTAAAAACAACTTCTCCTACAGTTTTTCCTTTTGCTCCAATAGATTTACCATGAAATTTTGTGCCATCTTCTAAAACTAGTACTGCTGATTGACTCAAAACATCCTCCAAAAAAAATTATTTTATATTTTAATTTTTGTTAGTATTGTACTAGTTATATTTTATTTTAACTAAAATTAATATTTTTGTCTATGATGATTATTATAAATTTATTTCAATATTATTATTAAATTGATAATACATTTGTCATATCAAATAAACCTGTATATTTTTTTTGAATCCATAAAGCAGCATATATTGCTCCTTGAGCAAAAGATTCTCTACTAGATGCAGTATGTGTTATTTTGATTTCTTCACCAGAATTAGAAAACATAACAGTATGTTTACCAACAATATTACCAGAACGAATCATAGAAAATCCAATTTTTGAATTTTCTCTAATATTTGTTATTCCTTTCTGATAATATAAAGAGTGTTTATTTAAATCCCATTTCATTTCTTTTGATATAATTTCTCCGAGTGTTAAAGCAGTTCCAGAAGGAGCATCAAGTTTGTTACGATGATGATATTCAATAACATCAATATCAGCAGTATCTCCTATAATTTTTGTTGTTGTTTTAATTAATTGAAACATTATATTCATGCCAAGACTAAAATTAGATGACATAATTATAGCAATGTTTTTAGAAAACATTTTTATGACTTCTATTTCTTCTGATGAAAATCCAGTTGTACCAATAACAATATTTTTATTTAATTTATTACAATATTTTAAATATTTTAATGTACTTTTTGGTGTAGTAAAATCGATTAAAACATCAAAATCATTATCAATTATATTCAGTGTATCACTAATTAATACACCAATTTTACCTATTCCTAAAATTTGTCCAATATCTTGTCCAATTAATTTATGATCATTTTGAATTAATACTGTTGTTAAAGATGTTTTTTTATTTTTAATTATTTCTTTAACAAGAGTTTGACCCATTCGTCCTAATGGACCAGTGATAGCAATACGAATTTGATTTGTCATATTTATCCTGAATTAGTTTAAAATATTATTAATATCAAACATTTTTCGTGAAATTTTAAAATTCATTGTTTCTTTAATTCCTAACATTTCTATTGGTTGTTTTGCTCCTAATTTTTTTAGATATTGAATTACTTCTTGAACTAATATTTCTGGAGCAGATGCACCAGCTGTAATTCCAATATAATTTATGTTTTTTTTAAACCATTCTTTTTTAATGTCAGAAACAGAGTCAATTAATTGAGTATATGTACCAGTTTCTCTACTTAATTCTGCTAGACGATTAGAATTAGAAGAATTTTTTGATCCAATAACAAGTATCATATTTACTTTTTTAGATAATTTATATACTGCTTTTTGTCGATTTGTAGTGGCATAACATATATCTTCTTTATAAGGACCAGAAATATGTGGAAATTTATTCTTTAAAGCTGAAATAATTTTTTTTGTATTTATAATAGATAAAGTTGTTTGTGTAAAAAAATTTAATTTTTGATTATTTTTTATATATAAATTTTTTACATCTTCTACACTTTGTATAAGGTGTATTTGACTTTTTTTATTAGTATATTGACCTAATATGCCTTTAACTTCAGGGTGTTCTTTATGTCCAATTAGAATCGTTTCTATTGATTGTTTACTAGATTTTGATACTTCCGTATGTACTTTTTGAACTAACGGACAAATAGCATTTAATATAATTAATTGTTTTTTTTTGGCTTTTTGTAAAGTTTTTTTTGAAACTCCATGCGCTGAAAATACAACTATAGAATAATCTGGAATTTCTAAAATATTTTCAACAAAAATAACTCCTTTAAGACGTAATTGATTAATAATATACTGATTATGAACAATTTCATGTTTGACGTAAATTGTTTTTTTATAAATTTTCAATGCTTGTTCAACTATTAAAATTGCTCTTTTAACTCCTGCACAAAAACCTCTCGGATTAGATAATATAATATTCATTAATTTAGTCTCTAGAGAGAGTATATATTTTAATAATAATAAAAATTATCAAAGATATTCATTATTTATAATAATTTTGCAAAAAAAATAATAATTCCAAAAAAAATACTACAATCTGCTATATTAAATGTTGCAAAATGCCAATTTTTAATATGTAAATCAATAAAATCTATTACAAAACCATAAAAAATTCGATCAATTAAATTGCCTATTGCACCTCCAATAATAAGAGATAAAGAAATAATTTGATTCATTTTTTTTGTTTTTAATTTTTGAATCATTTTTATGATCATAAAAATAATCAAACAACTAGTAGTAGCTAATATCCATCTTTGACATCCATTTTGAAGAGAAAATAAACTAAATATTGCTCCATAATTATGTATATGAAATAAATTTAAAATTGAAAAAATTATTTTCGTATCATATAATTTAAGGTATTTTGTGATTAAATATTTACTAAACATGTCTATAATAATAACAAGTACTATTATAGTTATAGATAAATATTTTTTTATTTTATTTAATTTTATATTAATCATATAAATATACGTTTTTCACCACTTCCTGTAGTATTTAATATACATCGATCACAAATTTGATTATTTTTGATTTGATCGATATTAATTTTATAATAATGCCAACATCTTGGACATTTTTTTCCTTTTGCTTTATTTATAGATATTTTTAATTGATGAATAATTTTGCTTTTTTTTGCATCTAAAGGAGCTGAATTATATGATTTTATTTCTACAGATGAAGTTAAAAAAATAAATTTTATTTCTTTTCTTAAAATAGCTAATTGATTGGAGAAATTTTGTGAAATGTATAATATGATTGAAGCTTCAAGTGAATTGTGGATAATTTTATTTTTTATTTTTTCTTCTAAGAATTTATTTATTTCATGCTTTAATGCAATAATTTTATCCCAAAATTGATTATCTAAGATATCATTATTATTTAAATTAAATAATTGATCAAACCATTCTTCCATAAAAACATATTGAGAATTAATACCAGGTAGATAATTCCATATTTCATGAGCAGTAAAAGACAATATAGGAGCAATCCATCTTACAAATGCGTGAATAATGTAATATATCGCTGTTTGACAACTTCGTCTTTCTTGACTATTTTTTTTTAAAGTATATTGTCTATCTTTAATAATATCAAGATAAAACGAGCCCATATCGATAGAACAAAAATACATTAAACGCTTCACTACTCCATGAAAATTATAATTTTGATAACAACAAATAATTTCTTCTTGCACTAATTTAGTTTTTCCTATAGCCCATTTATCTAAAACAATCATATTATCTTTAGATATTAAATCTGTTTTAGGATTAAAATCGGTAATATTTGCCAACATAAAACGAGCTGTATTTCTAATTCTTCTATACATGTCAGATGAATTTTTTAATATTTCGTTAGAAATTGAAATATCATTAGAATAATTCGATGATGCAACCCATAATCTTAATACATCAGCTCCTAAAGTATTAACTATTTTATTAGGACTAATAGTATTACCAATAGATTTAGACATTTTTTGCCCATTTCCATCTACAACAAATCCATGTGTTAATACTGTCGAATATGGTGCTTTTTGATTTATTATCATTGAAATGATCAATGAAGACATAAACCAACCTCTATGCTGATCTGATCCTTCTAAATACATGTCAGCAATATTTGTTTTATATTTTTTGTTTTTGTATTTAATTGATGTATGCGTGTTTCCTGATTCAAACCAAACGTCTAATATATCTAAAATTTTATCATATAATTGATAATTTGGTCCTAAAAGTTCTTTTATATTAATTTCTTGCCATGCTTGTATCCCTTTAAATTCTACTATTTTTGCTATTTGATGCATTAAATAATAAGTATTTGGATGTATTTCTTTTGTGTTTTTATCTATAAAAATAGACATTGGCACACCCCATTGTCTTTGTCTAGAAATACACCAATGAGGTCTTTTTTCAATCATATCATGTATTCTTGATTTTCCCCAATCAGGAATCCATTGTACTTTTTTAATTTCTTGTAATAATTTCATACGTAATTGATTTTTATCGATATTTATAAACCATTGCGGAGTTGCTCGAAATATTATTGGTTTTTTATGTCTCCAGCAATGTGGATAACTATGTTTCAAAGATTCATCATGCAATAATAAATTATTTTTCTTTAACATTTTTATGATAATTGAATTACCTTGAAATACGTTTATACCGTCTAATTCTGGATGTACATTAGAAATATAGTTTCCGTTGCAATCGACTAAATTACTTGTTTTGATATGATATTTTTGACTAATAATATAATCATCTATTCCATGATCAGGGGCTGTATGAACAGCTCCAGTTCCAGATTCATAGTTAACATGTTCACCTAAAATTATAGGTATATTAACATTTTTCAAAAAAGGATGTAAAAATATTAAATTTTCTAATATCTCTCCTTTCACAGAATGTATTATCTTCCATTTTTTTATTTGCAATTTATCTAATATATTTTTAACAAGTTCTTGAGCTATAATTATCATCCATTGTTCAGCTTGAATTAATTGATATTGAATATTTGGATGTATTGAGATGGCTTTACTAGATGGTAATGTCCATGGTGTAGTAGTCCAAATTGGCAAATAGATCTCTTGATTATTATATAATTTATGATTAAATAATTTTTTGATTATTGAAGGATTTTTAGATTTAAAACCGACTATGATTGAATCAGATTTTTTTTGAAAATATTCGATTTCTGCTTCAGACAATGATGATTTACAGTCTATGCACCATGGTATAGGTTTAAAATCTTGGTATAAATATTTTTTTTTAATAATTTTAGATAGTGTTTTAATAATATTTGCTTCATTATGAAAACTCATTGTTAAATGAGAATTATCCCAGTCCCCAATAACTCCTAATCGAATAAAATCGATTTTTTGTTTTTCAACTTGTTTTTCCGCATATTTTCTACATTTTTCTTGAAATTTTAAAATAGATATTTTGTCTTTATGAATATTATTTTTTTCCTCTACTTTTTGTTCAATAGGCAGTCCATGACAATCCCAAGACGGAATATATGGAGCATCAAAACCTGACATATTTTTAGATTTAATAATAATATCTTTTAAAATTTTATTTATTGCATGTCCAATATGAATATTGCCATTAGCATAAGGAGGGCCATCATGTAAAAAAAATATTTTTTTTTCTTTATTATTTTTTCTAATTAATTGGTATAATTGATTTTCTTTCCAATTTTGTAATATTTTTGGTTCTTTTTGTGACAAATTTCCCCTCATAGAAAATTTTGTTATAGGTAAATTTAAAGTTTTTTTATAATCATCCATTGTCTTCTCTTTTTAAATTTTAAAATATTCTTTTACTTTAATAATATCTTGATAAATTTGATTTTTTAATTCTGTTCGCGAAGAAAAAATTTTTTCATCACGTATTTTTTTATATATAAAAATTTCTATATACTTACCATATAAATCTATATTTTTATTAAACAGATGTACTTCAAGTAATCTTGTATTTTGTTTATTTTTTATAAAAGTAGGTTTTATGCCAATATTAGATATTCCTAAACAATATTTTTTTATAGAATATTTTATTTTTACAGCATATACTCCATTGCTTAATAAATGTTTTTCATTGATACGTACATTTGCTGTCGGAAAGTCTAATGTGCGTGCAATTTGATCTCCATGTATTACTTTGCCAGTAATACTAACTGGACGACCAAGTAAGTTGGTAGCCAATTTAATATTATTTTTAGATAATGCTATTCTAATATTAGTGCTGCTAATTTTTCCTGAGTGTGTATATAGTGATCGTATTATAATTATATTAAATTGATATTGTTGCCCCATTTCTTTTAAAAGATTAATATTTCCATTTCTTTTACATCCAAATTTAAAATCATCTCCTATTACTATATATTTAACATTTAGTTTATTTATAAGTATATTGATAATAAATTCTTTTGCATTTAAAGATTTAAAAGATTGGTTAAATCTAATACATAAAATTGTATCAATATTATAAGAGGAAATCCATTTTACTTTGTCACGAAACTTCATAATTCGCATAGGAATATCTTTTTTTTTTAAAAATTCTAATGGTTGAGGTTCAAATAGAATGACTATGCTTAATAATTTATATTTTTGACTTATTTGATATACTTGAGTCAATAATTTTTGATGACCTAAATGTATTCCATCAAATTTTCCAATCGTAATAACTGAATTAAAATTTATATGTTTAATATTATGAATACCTCGTATAATTTGTATCATAAAATTGACCTTATAAAATACAGCTAAACTGTATTATGTAATTTTTTATTAAATATGTTATAATTATATGATTCATATATAATTTATAATTATTCATTTAAATCATATACTTGAATATATTGATTAATATTTTTCAAAAGAATGTTTATTTTTTAATTTAGGAGTCACAATTGGCTAATATTAAGTCTTCTAAAAAAGATGTAATAACATCTGAAAATCGTCGAAAAAATAATGCTAGTCGGCGTTCTATGATTCGTACTTTTATAAAAAAAGTTCGGCAATCAATTCATTTAGGAAACAAAAAAATAGCAGAAGATGCATTTAGAAAAATGCAGTCTATTATTGATAGTCATGTCAATAAAGGATTGATACATAAAAATAAAGCTGCACGTTATAAATCTAATTTATTATTAAAGATTAATAAAATATCTTAATATATGAGTATTGCAATAGTATTGCCTCTAATTCATACAGAAGCAATACTTTATAATAATTTATTTAGTTAAATCATCAAAAAATCTTTTTACTCCATCAAAAAATCTTTTTGAACGAGGACTATTATTTTCACCACGAAAACCATGAAAACTTTTTCCTAATTCATATAATAAATGTTTTTGTTCATCATTTAAATTTACTGGTGTTTCAACTACAACGCGACATAACAAATCACCTTGATGTCTATTTTGTACTGATTTTACACCTTTTCCGCGAATACGAAATAGTTTTCCTGATTGTGTTTCATAAGGGATTTTTAATTTAACTTTTCCATCTAATGTAGGTACTTCAATTTCTCCGCCTAATGCAGCCATTGCAAAATTAATTGGTACTTCACAATATAAATTATTTGCTTCTCTTTCAAAAATAGCATGTTTTTTAACAGTTATTTGAACATACAAATCACCAGATTGAGCTCCATTTATACCTGGTTCACCTTCATTATTTAAACGTATTCGGTCATTTGTATCAACTCCTGCCGGTATTTTAACTGATAATGTTTTATATGTTTCTACTCGTCCTGTTCCTCGACATATATTACAAGGATTGATAATGACAGAGCCTCTTCCATGGCATGTAGGACAAGATTGTTGCACAGTAAAAAAACCTTTTCTAGTGTGTATTTGACCTTTTCCATGACATAAAGAACATGAACGAGGTTTTGTTCCTGATTTAGCGCCACTTCCATAACATACAGTACATTTTTGAAGAGCAGGAATTTTGATTTCTTTTTTAGCTCCTTTTACAGCTTCTTCTAAAAAAATTTCCATATTATAACATAAATCAGCTCCTTTTTTGTTTCTCTGTGTGCGATTTCCTCCAAAAATATCACCAAATACATCTCCAAAAATATCACTAAAATCTGAAGAACTAGTAAAACTAGTATATGTATTACTTGATTGTCCATGTTCAAAAGCTGCATGTCCATATTGATCATATGCACTTCTTTTTTCTTCATCAATTAAAATTTCATAAGCTTCTTTAATTTCTTTGAATTTATCTTCAGCAGTTTTGTCACCTTGATTTCTATCAGGATGATATTTCATAGCTAATTTTTTATATGCTTTTTTAATTTCACGCTCTTGAGCTGATTTTGAAACTCCCAAAATTTGATAGTAGTCTTTTTTTGCCATTCTTTCCTACTCTACCTTGATTTAAAAATAAATTGCACGAGCGTAGATTATTTGCTACGCCCGTGCTAGTTGAAATTCCATGATAATCTTTCAATAAAATTAATTATTTTTTAGAGTCTTTAACTTCTTCAAATTCTGCATCTATAACATTATTATCTTGTTGAGTAGAAGACGTGTTTTCATGTTGCGTATTTTTTTGAGATGGATCTTGATTTATTTTTTGTAATTTAGATGATGTTTGTAAAAGATTTTGTATATTTTTTTCTATATTGAATTTATCTTCTCCTTTTAATGCTTTTTCTAATTCTATTAAAGATGCTTCAATATCTTTTTTATTTTGCTCATCAATTGATTCTTTCGCGTCATTTAATTGTTTTTTAACACTATGAATTAATTGATCACCTTGATTTCTTATTTGAATCAATTCTTCAAATTTTTGATCAGCTTCAGAATTAGCTTCTGCATCATTTACCATTTTTTTAATTTCTTCTTCATTTAGTCCAGATGATGCTTTAATAGTAATTTTTTGTTCTTTTCCTGTTTTTTTGTCTTTCGCGGAAACATGCAAAATTCCATCTGAATCAATATCAAATGTTACTTCAATTTGGGCTGTACCTCTTGGAGCTGGTTCAATTCCATCTAAATTAAATTGTCCTAATGATTTATTGTCTGATGCTCTTTTGCGTTCACCTTGCAAAACATGAATTGTTACTGCGGATTGATTATCTTCTGCCGTTGAAAAGACTTGACTGTGTTTTGTAGGAATAGTAGTGTTTTTCTTAATTAAAGAGGTCATAACACCACCCATAGTTTCAATTCCTAATGATAAAGGTGTTACATCTAATAATAATACATCTTTTACATCTCCAGATAGAACTCCGCCTTGTACTGCAGCTCCAACTGCTACAGCTTCATCTGGATTTACATCTTTTCTTGGTTCTTTGCCAAAAAATTCTGCAACTTTTGCTTGAACCATAGGCATTCTAGTTTGACCGCCTACTAATATAATATCATGTATATCTGAAATTGATAATCCTGCATCTTTCAAAGCGACTTTTAATGGTTCAATTGAACGTATTATTAAATCTTCTACTAAAGACTCTAGTTTGGCTCTAGTAACTTTGATATTTAGATGCTTAGGACCATTAGAATCGGCTGTAATATACGGTAGATTAACATCTGTCTGTTGTGCAGATGATAATTCTATTTTTGCTTTTTCTGAAGATTCTTTTAAACGTTGCATAGATAATGGATCGTTTCGTAAATCAATTCCTTGTTCTTTTTTAAATTCTGATACTAAATAATTAATTAATCTACTATCAAAATCTTCTCCTCCAAGATGAGTATCTCCATTAGTTGCAAGTACTTCAAATGTTTTCTCTTTATCAACATCATCAATTTCAATAATAGATATATCAAAAGTACCACCACCTAGATCATATACTGCAACTGTTCTATTGCCCTGACCTTTATCTAAACCATAAGCTAATGCTGCAGCTGTAGGTTCATTAATAATTCTTTTAACTTCTAATCCAGCTATTCTGCCGGCATCTTTAGTGGCTTGACGTTGAGCGTCATTAAAATATGCAGGAACGGTAATTACAGCTTCATGAATTTTTTCTCCTAAATAATCTTCTGCAGTTTTTTTCATCTTTTTTAATACTTCTGCAGAAATTTGAGGAGGTGCCATTTTTTGTTTTTTTACATCAATCCAAGCATCACCATTTTCCGAATTAACGATTTTATATGGCATAATTTTAATATCACGTTGCACTTCATCGTCGGCAAATTTTCTTCCAATTAAACGTTTTATAGCAAACAATGTATTATTTGGATTAGTTATAGCTTGACGTTTTGCAGGTTGTCCAACTAAGACTTCTCCTTCTTGAGTATATGCAATAATTGAAGGTGTAGTACGATCACCTTCAGAGTTTTCTAAGACGCGTGGTTTATTGCCATCCATAATAGCAACACAAGAGTTGGTTGTGCCCAAGTCAATACCAATAATTTTACCCATGAATATTTCTCCTTTGATAAATTTGGGTTTTTGCAATCTTAATGCAGCCATTTTTTTGGCTCTGAATTAATAACATATTGTTTAGTGATATTTTTTATTATTTTCTATAATATTGAATGATTATTAAATGGGGTCGCTTTTTCTTGCATCAAGGTCTATAAAAAAAAAAATAAAGTTTTACATAAGTAAAAAAAATAGAAATTCAATGATTTATTGATTAAAGGAAACAGATTCATTAATATATTTAATGATACAATAAATTCTTAAGACAATATTTTAAAATTCTTTTAAGGAAAATATATGATTGAACAATTATTAATTAATAAAGAATGTCTATCGTTTTTTGTTTTTATAATTGCTTCTTTAGGTTTATGTGGTTTTATGCTTATGTTAAGTTGGTGTTTAGGGGGTAGATCTGTATCTAGAAACAAACATACACCTTTTGAATCAGGAATTATTGCTTCTGATAATGCTTGTCTTCATTTTTCTGTAAAATTTTATTTAATTGCTATGTTTTTTGTTATTTTTGATGTTGAATCGTTATATTTATATGCTTGGTCAGTTAGTATTCGTGAATCTGGATGGGGAGGATTTTTTGAATCCTTTGCTTTTGTAACGTCTCTTTTAATAGCTTTATTTTATTTAATTCGTATTAAAGCATTAAATTTGATATCTTCTTAAAAAAAAGAATCAAATATTATTTAATATTTAATTTTTACTGGAAAATAAAATGAAATATACTTTAACTCGAATAAATACACGTAATGTTCATCAAAAGTATCCACAACAAGAATCGCAATCCGTTGCAGATCCTGTTGAGCAGTATATAAAAAAAAATATTTTTATTGGCAAATTAAGTAAAATATTACATAAAATAGTTAATTGGGGTAGAAAAAATTCTCTTTGGCCTTATAATTTTGGATTATCTTGTTGTTATGTCGAAATGGTTTCTTCTTTTACTTCTATTCATGATGTCGCGCGTTTTGGGGCTGAAGTGTTACGTGCATCTCCGAGACAAGCTGATGTTATGGTTATTGCAGGTACTCCATTTATTAAAATGGCTCCAGTTATTCAAAGATTATATGATCAAATGTTAGAACCGAAATGGGTTATTTCAATGGGAGCATGTGCAAATTCTGGAGGTATGTATGATATTTATTCTGTTGTTCAAGGTATAGATAAATTTTTACCAGTTGATATTTATATTCCCGGTTGTCCTCCTCGTCCTGAAGCGTATATGCAAGGTTTAATGTTATTGCAAAAACTCATTAATGAAGAAAGACGTCCATTATCATGGATAGTAGGAGAACAAGGTATATATCATAAAAAAATGACATCTGAAAAAGATCAAAAAAGAAATAAAAGAATTAATGTCGTAAATCTGCCTACTTCAGAAAAAATTTAGATTAATATGATTGTTTTAATATTAAATATTAATTATTAATCAATATTTTTTTATAAAATTATATTAATATAACTTTAATAAAATTATAAAAGGTTAATATACTATTTTAGTATAATGAGACATGTATGGTTAATTTAATTAACAAAAAAAACAGTTTTACATCTAAAAACAAATCATGTGATTATGAAAAAGATTTAGTAGTACAAAGTTTATTTGATGTATTTGGAAAAGAATTATGCATGTATCAAATAACTTTAACTGGCTTTCCTATCATCTGGATTGATAAAAAAATATTAATTGATGTTGGAAGATTTTTATATGATATGTGTGAGCCTTATACAATGTTGTATGATTTACATGGTGTTGATGAAAGACTAAGATTACATCGTGACAAACTGCCACATGTTGATTTTTCAGTTTTTTATCATTTAATATCTATAGAACGCAATTCTGATATTATGATTAAAGTACCATTATTAGAAGATAATTTAATTTTACCAACTTTTACTAATTTATTTCCGAATGCTAATTGGTACGAACGTGAAGTATGGGATATGTTTGGGATTGTTTTTGATCAACACCCTAATTTAACTCGTATTATTATGCCTAATACGTGGGAAGGGCATCCATTGCGAAAAAATTATTCTGCTAGAGCAACAGAATATGAACCTTTTTTTTTGAATCAAACAAAAGAAGATTTTGAAATGGAAAATTTAAGATTTAAACCTGAATTATGGGGAATGCAACCAAAACATGATAATGTAGAATTTATGTTTTTGAATTTAGGTCCTAATCATCCTTCTGCTCATGGTGCTTTTAGAATTGTTCTTCAATTAGATGGAGAAAAGATTATCGATTGTGTTCCAGATATTGGATACCATCATCGTGGAGCTGAAAAAATGGGCGAACGTCAATCATGGCATAGTTATATTCCATATACTGATCGTATTGAGTATTTAGGAGGTTGTGTTAACGAAATGCCTTATATTTTAGCTGTAGAAAAATTAGCTAATATTTCAGTTCCAGAAAGAGTAGAAGTTATTAGAGTAATGATGTCAGAATTATTTAGAATTAATAGTCATCTTTTATATATTTCTACTTTTATTCAAGATGTTGGTTGTATGACTCCTGTATTTTTTGCTTTTACTGATCGTCAAAAAATTTATGATTTAATTGAAGCAATTACTGGCGCTCGTATGCATCCAGCTTGGTTTCGAATTGGTGGAGTTGCAAATGATTTACCGAAAGGATGGAATGTATTGTTAAAAGATTTTTTAGATTGGATGCCAAAAAGATTAAAATATTATATTAATTCAGCATTAAAGAATAGTATTTTAATTAATCGTTCAAAAAACATTGCTAAATATGATAAAAAATCAGCTTTAGCATGGGGTGTAACTGGGGCAGGTTTACGTGCGACAGGAGTAAATTTTGATATACGAAAAATGAGACCGTATTCTGGATATCAAAATTATGATTTCGAAATACCAGTTGGATCAGGAATTAGTGATGCTTATTCACGAGTAATGCTTAAAGTAGAAGAAATTTATCAAAGCCTCATTATTTTAAAACAGTGTTTAAATAATATGCCAGAAGGTCCTTTTAAATCTTCTAATCCATTAACGACTCCTCCTTCTAAAGAATCTGTTTTACAAAATATTGAAACTATGATTACACATTTTTTACAAGTTTCTTGGGGTCCAGTTATACCAGATAATGAAAGTTTTCAAATGATTGAAGCAACAAAAGGAATTAATAGTTATTATTTAATTAGTGATGGTGGTACGATGAGTTATCGTACAAGAATACGTACACCTAGTTTTCCACATTTACAGCAAATACCTTCCGTAATTCGTGGTAGTTTAATATCAGATTTAATTGTATATCTAGGTAGTATAGATTTTGTTATGTCAGACGTGGATAGATAATTATGTGTAAAAAAAAAGTTATATACGAGAAATTTCTATCAAGTTTCAATTAACTAATGAAGAAATAAATGAGATAGAAAATCAAAAAAAATATTATGAAAATTTTCGTGCTATTTCAATAGAAGCATTAAAAATTGTACAAAAAAAACGTGGTTGGATCTCTGATCAAGCCATTTATGCAATTGCTGAAATATTACAAATTCCTCCTAGTGAAATAGAAGGAGTAGCTACTTTCTATAGCCAAATTTTTCGTCAACCAGTTGGTCGTAACATCATTCGTTATTGTGATAGTGTAGTTTGTTTTTTAACTGGCTATAAAGAAATTAAATCAACGTTAGAAAAATTGTTAAAAATTAAAATAGGAGAAACAACTAAAGATAATCAATTTACTTTATTACCTATTTGTTGCTTAGGGAATTGTGATAAAGGTCCAACCATAATGATTAATGAAGATATATATTCTTTCTTAACTCCAGAGTCTATACCAAGTATATTAGAGCGTTATAAATGAATAATAATTTACGTACTGCAGAAACCCATCCTTTAACATGGCGTTTAAGAGATGATCAAAAAACTGTTTGGATTAAAGAATATTTTTCAAAATGTGGTTATCAAGCATTAAAAAAAACATTGAAAAACATATCACCTCAAGATGTAATTAATATAATTAAAGAATCAGGTCTTAAAGGTAGAGGAGGGGCCGGTTTTTCTACTGGAGTCAAATGGACTTTAATGTCTCAAAATAGCTATAAAAAAAAAAGTCGTTCATATTTAATATGTAATGCTGATGAAATGGAACCCGGAACATATAAAGATAGACTATTAATAGAAAAAATACCTCATCAATTGATTGAAGGAATAATATTATCAGCATATGCATTAAATGTTTCTTATGCTTATATTTTTTTGAGAGGTGAATATATTCAAGCTGAAAAAATTTTACATCAATCTATTAAAGAGGCAAGTTTTTTTAATTTAATTGGATCGAATATTTTAGGAAGCGATTTTAATTGTGAACTGATTTTGCATACTGGAGCTGGACGTTATATTTGCGGAGAAGAAACAGCACTGATTAATTCCTTAGAAGGCCGTAGAGCTAATCCTAGATCTAAACCACCTTTTCCTGCATCATTTGGATTATGGGGACAACCGACTTGTGTTAATAATGTTGAAACATTATCTAATGTTCCAAATATAATATTAAATGGAACAGATTGGTATAAAAATTTATCTTATAGTACTGATGCTGGGACTAAATTAATGGGTTTTTCAGGAAAAGTCAATAACCCAGGTGTTTGGGAAGTGCCTTTTGGTATTACTGCTCGTGAAATTTTAGAAGATTATGCTCATGGTATGAAATCTGGTTGTTTTTTAAAAGCTTGGCAACCAGGAGGTGCAGGAACAGATTTCTTAATTGAAAAACATTTAGATTTACCGATGGATTTTGATAGTATACGTCAAGCTGGTAGTCGATTAGGTACTGCTCTTGCAATGGCAGTAGATCATAACACTAACATGGTTGATCTTGTATATAATATAGAAAAATTTTTTTCTCGAGAATCTTGTGGCTTATGTACTCCATGTAGAGATGGCTTGCCATGGATCGTAAAAATATTAAAAAGTTTAAAAGAAAATAAAGGAAATAAAAATGATATTAAAGATTTAGAAAGATTATGTATTCACTTAGGTCCTGGTAAAACATTTTGCGCGCATGCTCCGGGAGCAATAGAGCCTTTACAAAGTGCTATAAAATATTTTCGATCTGAATTTGAATCAGGTATTAATTTTCATAACGTAAATTTAAATAAAAAAATTATTGGCATTCAATCTAATCATATTTAGTTTGAAAATGAAATACTTATTTTTGAATTAAATTTTATATATAAATTCAAACATTTTGGAACATGTTGTATATGGCTAATATTTATATTGACAATGTCATGTACGTTGTTAAAGAATCAGATAACTTATTACAAGCTTGTTTATCATTAGGAATTGATATTCCTTATTTCTGTTGGCATCCCTTATTAGGCAGTATAGGAGCATGTCGTCAATGCGCTGTCATGAAATATAAGAACTTAGAAGATAATGCCACCAAAAGTGGTCAATTAATTATGTCCTGTATGACCCCTGTAATTGATGGCACTATCATTTCTGTTAATGATACTGAATCAAAAATTTTCAGAAGCGCTATAACTGAATTGTTATTAACTAATCATCCGCATGATTGCCCTGTATGTGAAGAAGGAGGGCATTGTCATTTACAAGATATGACGGTTATGGTGAAACATAATATTCGAAATTATAGATTTAAAAAAAGAACACATAATAATCAATACTTAGGGTCTTTTATAAAACATGAAATGAATCGTTGTATTACATGTTATCGTTGTGTGCGATATTATAATGATTATGCGGATGGAACTGATTTTGGAGTATATGGATCTAATAATAATATTTATTTTGGTCGTATAGAAGACGGAATATTAGAAAATGAGCATTCAGGGAATTTAACAGAATTATGTCCTACCGGTGTATTTACTGATAAAATGCATTCTAAGAAATATAGCCGTAAGTGGGATATTCAGTATGCTCCGAGTATATGTCAAAATTGTAGTATTGGATGTAATATTAGTATTGGAGAACGTTATGGAGAAATTTGCAGAATAGAAAATAGATATCATGAAAAAATTAATCATTATTTAATTTGTGATCTTGGTCGTTTTGGTTACTCCCATACATGTTTAAGTCAACGTCCTAAAAATCCTGTGTATAGTAATAAAAAATATTCAACTATATTAACTTTTGATGAGGCTATTCAAAAAGGAGTAGATTTTTTTAAAAAATTTAAACGTATAATTGGAGTTGGCTCTACAAGAGCAAGTATAGAAAATAATTTTGCATTACAAGAATTAGTTGGAAAAAATAATTTTTCTAATGGAATGTCGAATAAAGAACAAATGTGTGTAAAATTAATTATAGAATTTTTAAAAAATAATTTTATATATACTCCATCATTAAGAGAAATTGAAAGTTATGATGTAATTTTAGTAATAGGAGAAGATTTAACAAAAACATCTCCTCGTGTAGCTTTAGCTGTACGTCAAGCAGTGAAAAATAAAGCAAAAGAAATAAATTATTTAAATGGCATTCCAAAATGGAATTCATCTCCTAGTATTCATATGTCTGAAGAATTAAAAAATTCTTTATTTATATTGCACACACATGAAAATAAATTAGATGATATTTCTGAGTGGTCTTATTTTGCACCTATTGACAAGCAAATTAATTTTGCATCTGCTATTGCTCATGAAATAAATGAAAACTTGCCGCCAGCATATGAATTGAATTCTATATTGCAAAAACAAGCATCATTAATTGCTAAGCGATTAATTTCATCTAAAAAACCTTTAATTATTTCAGGTTCACATTCTTTTGATAGTTCAATGATACAAGCATCTATCAATATAGCCAGTGCTATTAAAAATTATGCACCTAGTAATCATGTTGGAGCAGCTTTTTTTACTCTATCTTCTAATTCTTTAGGAACAGAATTAATTGGAGGCATGTCTATAGAATCTGTCTTGCAAGAAATTGAAAACAAAACAGCAGATGCAATAGTTTTTATGGAATATGATATATATCGTTTTATATCTGAATACGATTGTTATAATCTTTTTAAAAATCAAGAAAATATTATGACTTTAGATCATCAATATACAAAAACTTATCAAAAATCTGGATTAACTTTGCCATCAAAAAATTTTACTGAAAGTTCTGGAACAGTAATTAATTTTGAAGGAAGAGCTCAACGTTTTTTTCAAGTTTATGATCCTAATTTTTATAACAATGATTATTGTCTTTTTGAAAGCTGGAGATGGTTGCATTTTATTAAATCTAAAATTGATAGCACTAAGATATCTTGGCTGAATTTAGATGATGTAATTAATGATTATACTAAAAAATATTTAATTTTTGAACCAATCAAATTAAAAGAGCTAGATTCAAGTTATCGTATTTATGGGCAAAAAATTTCTCGATTGCCTATTCGAAGCAGCGGCAGAACAGCTTTACGTTCTCATATTGATATTCATGAACCTCGTCAACCTATCGATGTTGATACGATGTTTGCTTTTTCAATGGAAGGTTACAATCAACCCAATCAATCTATTGCTCATATTCCTTTTGCTTGGTTTCCAGGATGGAACTCTCCTCAATCATGGAATAAATTTCAAAAAAAAATAGGTGAAAATTTAGTTTCTTCTCATTCCGGGGTTCATATTTTTAAAAACAATCAAATTAATATCAATATACATTCAAAAAATATTTCTAATAATTCTCAAAAAGAAAAATATTTTTATATTATACCGTATTATCATCTTTTTGGAAATGAAGAACTGACGCAATATTCATCTATAATCAAAAAAAATATACCTATAGAATATGCTTTAATTAGTTTAGAACTTGGAACTCTATTAAAATTAAAAAATAATTCAATACTTCAATTCAATTGTTTAAATAAAAATTATCGTTTAGCAATTCAATTTTCTAAATATTTAAGTAAAAATCAGATAGGTCTACCATTGGGAAGAAAAGGATTTCCTATTTCTTTAATTGGTAAAAAAATTAAATTTTTATAGGAATTGATTATATGATCAGATTTGAAGAAAACATATTAGAAATAATTTTTTCTCTTTTCAAAATTTTTTTTCTTTTATTTTTAATAGTTTTTTTTGCTGCTTTATTAAGTGTAATTGAACGAAGATTATTAGCATTATTTCAAAATAGACATGGACCTAATCGAGTAGGTTGGATGGGTAGTTTGCAAATATGCGCAGATATGATTAAAATTTTATTTAAAGAAGATTGGATTCCTTCGTTTAGTAAAAAATATATTTTTGTTATTTCACCTATAATAGCTTTTGTGTCTTTGTTATGTGTAGTTCCTATTATTCCATTTACATCTAATTTTTATATTATTGATTTAAATATAGGTATTTTATTTTTTTTAATGATGGCTAGTTTATCTGTTTATTCTATACTTTTTGCTGGTTGGTCTAGCAATAATAAATATTCTCTATTAGGTGCTATGCGCGCATGTATTCAAACATTAAGTTATGAAGTGTTTTTAGGTTTATCACTCATGGGTGTAGTTGCGCGTGCAGGATCATTCACAATATCAGATATTATAAAAAGTCAAATAGAAATATGGAATATTTTCCCTCAGTTTTTTGGTTTTTTAACTTTTTTTATAGCAGGTTTAGCTGTTTGTCACAGACACCCATTTGATCAACCTGAATCTGAGCAAGAATTAGCAGATGGTTATCATATTGAATATTCAGGAATGAAATTTGGTTTATTTTTTATTGGTGAATATATTTCTATGATTGTTATTTCTTCCTTAATAGTAACTATGTTTTTTGGCGGATGGTTAGGTCCTTGGTTGCCTGGATTTATTTGGTTTTTTTTAAAAACGATATTTTTTATTTTTATGTTTATTCTCATTAGAGCATCATTACCAAGACCAAGGTATGATCAAATATTATTATTTGGATGGCAATATTGTTTACCGATGACATTATTAAATTTATTTTTAACAGCTTTTTTTATTTTACTATGAATTTCATTAGAGATTAATATATGACACTAAAAAATATTATTATTGGGTTTTATACACAAATCAGAAGTTTATTGATGATTATTTCTAATATTTTTTCAAAACCTGAGACTAGATTATATCCAGAAGAAAAATTAAATCTTGCTCCTCGTTATAGAGGTCGTATTATATTAACTCGTAATTTAGATGGAAGAGAACGTTGTGTAGCTTGTAATTTATGCGCAGCAGTTTGTCCTGTTGATTGTATTTCTTTACAAAAATCTGAAAAAATAGATGGTCGGTGGTATCCAAAATTTTTTCGTATTAACTTTTCTCGTTGTATATTTTGTGGTTTATGTGAAGAAGCATGTCCTACAGCTGCGATTCAATTAACTCCTGATATTGAATTATCTGATTTTAAAAGACAAGATTTGGTGTATGAAAAAGAAGATTTATTAATTTCAGGACCAGGAAAATATCCAGATTATAATTTTTATAATTTTTCCGGAGTAGCTATTGCAAATAAAAAAATAGGTGATTTAGATTTTGAGTCTAAACCTGTTAATGTAAAGGATTTATTACCATAAGGAGATTAATATGAATTTGATTTTTTATGCATTATCTTTGATAGCTATAATATCTACCATTTTAACAATTATTCAAAAAAACGTAATATATTCTTTATTATATTTAATTATTTCTTTTTTATCAATATCTGGAATATTTTTTTATCTTGGAGCTTTTTTTGCTGGAGCTTTAGAAGTTATTATTTATGCAGGAGCTATTATAGTATTATTTGTTTTCGTAATTATGATGTTAAACATTAATCAAGAGAATAATATAAAAAAAGAAAATTTTTTAAAACCTATTTATTGGATTGGACCTAGTATTTTATCATTAATATTATTTATTTCTATGACTTATGTTATTTTTTATTTAAAAGATAAAACAATTAATAAATTATTAATTAATTCAAAAATTGTTGGTATAAGTTTATTTGGTCCTTATATATTACTCGTTGAGTTATCTTCAATTCTTTTATTATCCGCTTTAGTTATTGTTTTTCATATTGGAAAAAACTATGAAAATAAATCAAAATTTTATAATTAGTTTTTAACTCAAGGTAATACTTTATGATTTCTTTATTCCACGGATTGTTTTTATCGTTAACATTATTTATTTTAGGTTTAACTTCTTTAATGATAAGACGTAATATATTTTTTTTATTAATTAGTTTAGAAATAATGGTCAATGCTGCTGGATTAGCATTAATAACAGTTGGCAGTTATTGGAAACAAGTAGATGGACAAATAATGTATATATTTGTAATCACTTTAGCAGCATCAGAAGCTAGTATTGCTTTAGCATTATTATTACAACTTTATAAACGTAATAAAACATTAAATATTGATATTTTAAATGAGATGAAAGGATGAATATTATTTTTTTCATAACTCTTTTTCCACTGTTAGGATTTCTTTTTTTATCTTCTATACAAGGTATGATGTCTAAAAAAAATATATCAAATTTAGGAATACTTACAATATTAATATCTTTTTGTACTACTTGTGTTTATGGTTGTCTAATTCACAAACATCATAATCAAATTTTTACACAGATATTATGGAATTGGTTATCTATTAATAATTTAAAAATTAATTGTAGTTTTTTTATAGATGGATTATCTATAAGTATGTTATTTTTAATTACAGGTATTGGTTTATTAGTGCATATTTTTTCTTCCTGGTATATGGAAGATAAAGAAGGCTATTCGCGATTTTTTGCTTATACTAATTTATTTATAGCAAGCATGTCTATTTTAGTACTTGCTGATAATTTTTTATTTATGTATTTAGGATGGGAAGGAGTTAGTGTTTGTTCTTATTTACTCATTGGGTTTTATTATACTAAATATAATAATTATCGATCTGCTTTTAAAGCGTTTATTTTAACTCGTATTTCTGATGTTTTTTTGATTATTGGAATATTTTTGATATATCAAAAATATAATACTTTTAATTTTCAAGAAATTAAGTTTTTATCAACATTTTTAAGTGTAGAAAACATTTTTGATTTAAATTATATTACATTGTTTTTATTAATTGGAGTTATTGGAAAATCAGCACAATTGCCTTTGCAAACTTGGTTATCTGATGCTATGGTTGGTCCTAGTCCTGTTTCAGCTTTAATTCATTCAGCGACTATGGTAACCGCAGGTGTATATTTAATTGCAAGGACACATTTTTTATTTTTACTTACTCCAGATATATTATATGTTATAGAATTATTAAGTATTTTAACAATATTTACTGCTAGTATATCAGCTTTATTTCAAAATGATATAAAACGCATATTAGCTTATTCTACTATGAGTCAAATTGGTTATATGTTTTTAGCTTTAGGAGTGCAAGCATGGAGCGCAGCTATTATACATTTAATTATGCATGGAATATTTAAAGCATTATTATTTTTATCTGCTGGATCATTAATCATTTCGTGTCAAAATCAAAAAAATATATTTAAAATGGGCGGATTAAGAAAAAAATTGCCTTTTTTATATATTAATTTTTTAATTGGAGGAGGATCTTTAGTTGCATTTCCTATATTAACTTCTGGTTTTTATAGTAAAGATGATATTTTGTTCAATATTTTGCAACACGGAGATTTATATTTTTTTTACGTTTCATTATTTTGTTCTTTTTTAACCGCTTTGTATACATTCAGAATGATTTTTGTAATTTTTCACGGCAATGATCATAATACTAATTTAGTAATTCCCAATAATAATTTAAAACATCATATTCCATTGTGTATTTTATTATTACTATCTACTGTATTAGGATCATATATATCATTTCCATTATTTAATATTTTTCCTAATTCTTATTTATTAGATAATAATAAGTTTATTTTAGAGATCATATCTAGCATATTATCTATTTCTGGAATATTTTTATCTTATTTCTTATGGATTAAGCACATTTTTTCAATACAAAAATATTATAAATATTCATTTATACAAAAAATACATTACTTTTTTTTGAATGGATGGGGTTTTGATTATGTTTATAATATTTTTTTTGTAAATATTTATTTATATATATCTAAGATATTCTCTTATGATCCATTTAATAAATTTATGAATTATCTTTTTAAAATAGTAAAAATATGTAACTTTTATTTACTAAAAAGTAGCAATGGTTATGTAAGATGGTATGTATCATCTATGATTTTAGGTATTAATGCAATCTTTATACTAATCCTTTTATATTAAAAGAAAGATATAATAATTTTTTATTTAATTTATTAATACTATAAATAATACATCATATATTTTATTGATTAAATAGTTATCATTAATTAAATAATTATATTAAATAATAGGAATATACTAATAATGTTACTTTCTTTTTTAATTATCATTCCATTTTTAAGTAGTATTTTTTCTTTTTGTTTTTATAAAATAAAAAAAAATATGTCTCGTTGGATTGCTTTATCAGGAACAATTTTAATTTTATTAATTACGATCATCATATTCATTGATAATAATAGTTTTTTGAATATTAAAAAGAATTTAATATGGAATCATCAATTAATTATACCCTGGATTACACGATTTGGCATTGAGTTTCATATCGCAATTGATGGATTCTCGATCATTATGATTTTATTTTCTTTAATATTATCTATTATAGCTATAATATGTTCTTGGAATGAAATTAAGCAGAATGAAGGTTTTTTTTATTTTAATTTTATGTTAGTGGTTACTGGTATTATGGGTATTTTTATGGCCTGTGATTTATTTTTATTTTTTTGTTTTTGGGAAATTATATTATTTCCAATGTATTTTTTAATTGTGCTATGGAGTAATCAAAATACAAAAAATAAAATTGTTATTGCTGCTAATAAGTTTTTTATATATGGACAAATATCTGGTTTAATATTATTGTCATCTATTTTATTAATAGTTTTAAGTTATTACAAAAGCACTAATATATTGACTTTTAATTATAATATATTATTGCACATGCATATTAATCAAAAAATAGAATATATTGCAATGATAGGTTTTTTTTTAGCATTTATTATAAAAATGCCGATTGTGCCGTTTCACGGATGGTTACCAAATGTACATGCTAAATCTATTTCTTGTGGATCTGTTGAAATCATTGGTATATTATTGAAAACTGCTCCTTATGCATTAATAAGATATAATTTAATGTTATTTCCAAATGCCAGTAAGACATTTGCTCCAATAGCAATATTTTTAGGTTTATTTAGTATATTTTATGGAGCTTGGATAGCTTTTTCACAAGAAAATATTAAGAAATTTATTGCCTATTCTTCGATTTCTCACATGGGATTAATTTTAATTGCTATTTATAGTACAAGTGAAATAGCGCTGCAAGGTGTCATAATTCACATTTTGTCAAGTAGTTTGACTTCTGCAGCTTTATGTATTGTATCTGGACAATTATGTAAATATTTTCAAACTCAAAATATTAATTCTATGGGAGGTTTATGGTCTCATATTTATTGGCTTCCAGGTTTATCTTTATTTTTTTCTTTATCAAATTTAGGAATTCCTGGAACTGGTAATTTTATTGGTGAATTTTTGATCTTATCTGGAATGTTCAAAATATTTCCATATTTTGCAATTTTAGGAACAATTAGTATAATTTTTTCTTCTATTTATTCGTTAAATTTTATACAAAATATCTTTTATGGTTCATGTGCAAAACATAGTTCTGTTATATTTATTCAAAAAAGAATTTTATGCATATTGATAATAATAGCAATAATGATAATTTTCTTAGGTTTATATCCACAAGCTATTATAAATATTTCATATGATTCTATATATAATATTTATAAAAGAATTTAATTACTTAATTTTATAAATAAGGTTTTAATTAAAAATGATAATAAATTTACAACAATTAACAGCTTTGCTGCCTTTGTTGATTATGATATTTACTGCAATGACAATAATGTTATCTATTGCTTATAATCGAAATCATTTTTTTGTTGTGTTATTAAGTATTTTTGGATTAATCTTTTCATTTTTTTCTTTATATTTATTAATACCAATTTTACCTATAGATATTTATGGTTTATTTCATGTGACTCATTATTCTATTTTATATATGAGTATGATTATATTCTCTAGTATTAGTACCTGTATCTTTGGATATGAATGGTTAAAAAATTTTTCTTATAATAAAGAGGAATTTTATTTTTTGATTATTATTGCTCATTTAGGAGCAATGTCATTAATTATATCTAATCACATGGCTTCATTTTTTATAAATATTGAAGTATTATCATTACCAATTTTCGGTTTAATTGCTTATTCGTCGTATCAAAAATATTCTTTAGAAGCTGCTTTAAAGTATATTATTTTATCTGGTGTATCATCTAGTTTTTTATTATTTGGTATAGCGTGGGTTTATTCAATTTCTGGATCGTTAAATTTTGCATCAATTATTCCTCTTGTGAATAGCCTTGCTTACCATGAAGAATTGATTGTATTATTTGGAATGAGTATGATACTGTTATCAGTATTATTTAAACTATCTATTGTTCCATTTCATTTATGGACTCCTGATATTTATCAAGGCACTCCTGCGTCTGTATTATCTTTTTTTTCTACTGCAGGTAAAATTGCTATTTTTAGTATGTTATTAACTTTTTTATCACATATTTCTTATTCAAATAAAACAATACATTTTTTATTATCATTAATAATTGTTCTTTCGATGTTATTTGGAAATTTAATGGCTATTTTTCAAAATAATATTAAAAGATTATTTGGTTATTCTTCTATATCTCAAATAGGTTATCTTTTTATTATATTTTTGGCATCAAATAAAAATTATTATTTTTCTTTAGAAGCTAGCGTAATATATCTTTATAGTTATCTATTTAGTAATATTGCATTTTTTGGTATTATCAATTTGATAACTAATCATAATCAAACTAATAATGTAAATACATTACATAGATATCAAGGATTGTTTTGGTCTAATCCACTTATATCCATGATACTAACTTTAGTTCTTTTATCTTTATCTGGTTTTCCTTTAACATTTGGATTTATTAGTAAATTTTATATATTATCTATTATCATTCATGAACATTTATGGATAATAGGTTTAGTATTTTTAATTAGTACCTTGCTGGGTTTTTATTGTTATTTAAGAGTCATTTTAAATTTGTATTTACAACCATTACAACTAGTAAGTAATGAGATTAGTATATCTCGTCACTGGTTATATACTCCATCTGGAGTAATAATATTTATTTCAGGAATATTTTTATTGATTTTAGGCATGTATCCAAATCAATTAATTAATTTAGTACAATTGTCTATAAAAGTTTAATTTAATAATATTACTATGATATTAATCATAGATAAGACTTATGAAAATTGTTAAATTTAATATTTTATATAATTCTAAAAAGTTATATATTAATATAATATCAATTCATCAATTATAAAAATATAATTTGAAAAACATTTAAAATATTATTTAATAAAAAAATAATAAGAGAATATGATCAATAAAAATGATTCTTTATCTGTTTGGCTTAAAAAATTAGAAAAATTAAACAAAAAAACAACATTTAATCTTAATCAATTAAAATGGATTGCTAAAAAGTTAAATGTTTTATACTTGCAATCTTTTATCTTTACAGTAGCTGGAACGAATGGTAAAGGAACTACTTGTTTCATGTTAGAACAATTATTATTACATTCAGGTTATCAAGTAGGATTGTATACATCGCCTCATTTATTTGATTATAAAGAAAGAATACGAGTCAATGGATTATTATTAAAAGAAGAAGATCATATTTCTGCTTTTCAAAAAATAGAATTTATAAGAGATTCTATTGAACTAACGTATTTTGAATTTATTACACTTTCAGCATTAATATTATTTAAAAGATATGAATTAGATTTTATAATATTAGAAGTAGGTTTAGGAGGAAGATTAGATGCAACTAATATTATTGATTCAGATATATCTATTATTACTAATATTGGCATAGATCATATTGAATATTTAGGAAAAGATCGTGAAAGTATTGCATATGAAAAATCTGGTATTTTTAGAAGCAATAAAATTGCTATTATTGGAGAGACAGATATTCCTAACTCTATGAATAAAATAGCTTTAAATACCAAAACAATATTAAAAAAAATTAATATAGATTGGTATTTTTATAAATATGATAAATATTGGAGCTTTATTCATTCTAATATTAAATTATATGACTTACCTATCACTCAAATACCATTATCTAGTGCAGCTCTTGCTTTATCTGCTATTTATTATTCTGGTTATTACATTAATCAAAATGTCATAAGAAAGTTGCTTCCTTCTGTTCAATTATCGGGCAGGTTTCAAACTATTTCTATTTCTCCTCATGTTATTATAGATGTAGCTCATAATCCTCATGCTGCATTATATTTATCTCATAAATTAGATGAAATGCATATTATTGGTAAAATATATGCAGTAGTAGGAATATTAAAAGATAAAGACATTACAGGTATTATAAATCAATTAAAAAATAAAATTGATTATTGGTTAGTATCTCCATTAAAAAATGTTCGTACTGCAACTTCAATACAATTGAGAAATATATTTCCTATTCATAATACATCAATCTTTAATAATATAAGTGAAGCTTATAAAAAAGCATATATAACAGCAAAAAAAGAAGATTTAATTTTAGTATTCGGTTCTTTTTTTACTATTTCAGAACTTTTTTCATTACATGTATAAATAATAAAATATATTAAAAATATTATGCTTTTCTTAGATTATATTGTTATCTTAACTATTATTAGTTCATTTTGTTTTGGTATATGCCGCGGGTTTAATCAAGAAGTAATTGCTTCTTTTTTTTGGTTTTTTAATTTTTATTTTTTTAGTAAATATAATTATTTTTTTCATTTTTTTCACAATTCTATTCAAAATATTTTTTTAATAAATCATTTTTTCATATTTTTTATGATGATTTTTTTTTTATAATAAAACGTACATTAAATTTTTATATAAAAAAAATTATTAAAAAAATGCATATTTCTTATTGGAATATTTTATTAGGAGGTATATTCGGAATTATTCGAGGTATAATATTAGCGTGTTTTATTTTATTGATATTTAGCTATATTAGTCAAAAAAACTATAATTATTATATTAATCATTCTATATTAATTAATAGATTTATAATATGCACAATGTTTTTATTATATTAAACTAAGCACATTATTGTTAATGTCAAAATTATAGTGTGCTTAGAATAAATTGTATTTTCAAAAAGTATATTAATGCTCAAACATAGCAGAAATTGATTCTTCGTTACTAATACGTCTAATTGCTTCAGCAAGCATTCCTGATAATGTTAATGTGCGTACATTTGGTAGTAATGCTATTTGCTTTGACAAAGGAATGGTGTCACATACTACTACTTCATCTATAACAGAAGTTTGTAGATTAATCAAAGCATTTCCAGAAAAAATAGGATGAGTAGCATATGCAAAAACTCTCTTAGCACCTCTTTCTTTTAAAGCTTCTGCAGCTTTACATAAAGTGCCACCTGTATCTATCATATCATCTACTAAAATACAATCACGATTTGCTACATCTCCAATAATATGCATGATTTGTGATACATTAGCATGAGGCCTTCTTTTATCAATAATAGCCATATCAGTATCATAAAGCAATTTAGCAATTGCTCTTGCTCGAACGACTCCTCCTATATCAGGAGAAACAACAATAGGATTTTTTAATTCTCTTTGCAACATATCTTCTAGTAAAATCAAACTACCAAAAACATTGTCTACTGGTACATCAAAAAAACCTTGTATTTGTTCTGCATGTAAATCTACTGTTAATACACGATCAACTCCAATACTAGATAAAAAATCAGCTACTACTTTAGCTGTTATAGGTACTCTAGCTGATCTTACACGACGGTCTTGGCGAGCATATCCAAAATATGGTATTACTGCTGTAATTCTTCCAGCAGATGCTCTTCTTAATGCATCTACCATAACTACTAGTTCCATAATATTATCATTAGTGGGTGAACAAGTAGATTGAATGATAAATACATCACCTCCTCTAACATTTTCATTAATTTGTACACTGACTTCACCATCACTAAATCGACCTACAGACGCATTACCTAAATTAATATATAATCTATTAGCAATATATTTTGCTAATTTTGGAATAGAATTTCCTGCAAAAAGTTTCATGTCTGACATAAAACAACCTTTTCATTTTATTCAAAAATAATATTTTTGAAAATTTTAATAAATAAATTTATATTAAGAGATTGTTTAATCAAAACATATTATTAATTAAACATTTTATGTAATGGTGAAATATTAACACTTTTCGTAATAAAGCTTGTTGTATCTTTTGGTATTAGTTTAAATATTTTTTGTGCAGATTGTTTATCATTAAATTCAGAAAATATACAAGAACCGGTCCCTGTCATTCGAAATGGAGCATATGAAGATAATATAGAAATTAATTTTTTTATTTTAATAAATTTATTTTTTGCTATATCTTCAAAAACGTTTTTGAATGGTAAATGCAATAGTTCTTGAATAGATTTTTTAGAACTATATTGCATTAAACTAAGATTTTCAAACATGTTTTTTGTTGAAATAGTAGTATTAGGATAGACTATTAAATACCATTTTTCTTGCGTTTGAATCGGATGAAATATATCGCCTATTCCTTCAATAATAGCTGTTTTTCCCATAATAAAACCAGGTATATCTGATCCTATTTCTAGACTGAATAAAGATAATTCTTCTAAAGTGAATTGTGTATTCCATAATTGATTCAATAGAATTAATGTAGTTGCTGCATTAGATGATCCCCCTCCTAATCCACTGCCTATAGGTATATTTTTTTTTAAAAATATTTTTGCCCCATTTAGAGAATTATGTAATCTTTTATAAAAAATTCCTTTCTGTTTTAATAATTTAGCAGCAGTAATAATACTGTTTTTTTTATTTAAAAGATTTTTGTTTTTAGTAAATAATTCAATATAACCTGTGTTATTAGGAATAATTTTTAATGTGTCTCCGTAATTTAGAAATTGAAATAATGTTTGTATATTATGATATTTATTTGAACGTATACCTGTGACATATAAAAACAAATTAATTTTTGCAGGTGATGGCCACCATGTATAGATTGTTTTAATTTTCATTGAATAATATATAAAAAGATTTTAATGTAAATATTAATTAAAATTACAATGAGATGATTTGCAATGATATAATTTTACAATATAAATATTTTTATTAATGTAAGAATCATTACATTAAAATGTTTTATTATCATATTAAATGATATTTATAAACAATTATTTTATTTTAATTAAAAATATTTTACGCAATACTTTTATTATAAGGATTTTATGAATAATTCTATTTTAAATAAATTAAAATCTTTGCGTGATCGCTATCAAGAACTTGAATATATGCTTGCTCAGCAGGACACTATTACTAATAGAGAATATTTTAAAACTTTATCTAAAGAGTATTTAAAATTATCTAAAATTATGAAAAATTTTATTCAATGGGAAGAATTACATCATGACATCCAAAATATTAAAATTTTGTTAAATGATATAGAAATGCAAGAAATAGCTAAAGAAGAATTATATGTATTGCATCAAAAAAAAAATATTTTAGAAAAAAAAATAAATATTTTATTATTGCCTGAAAACCCTAATGACCAACATAGTTGTTTTGTTGAAATTAGATCAGCTACTGGTGGAGATGAATCTGCAATTTTTGCTGGTGAATTATTTAGAATGTATTCCAGGTATGCTGAACTTTGTGGATGGAAATCAGAAATTATATATACGAGTGAAAGTGAAAAAGGAGGATTTAAAGAAATTATTTTAAAAATTAAAGGAAAAGGTGCATGTGGCCGCTTAAAATTTGAATCAGGGGGGCATCGTGTGCAACGAGTTCCAGAAACAGAATCACAAGGGAGAATACATACTTCTACTTGTACTGTAGCAGTCATGCCGGTTATTCCTCAAGCTGAAAAAGCAGAAATTAATTCATCTGATTTAAAAATTGATACTTTTCGCTCTTCCGGTGCTGGTGGTCAGCATGTTAATACTACTGATTCTGCTATTAGAATTACACATCTTCCTACTGGACAAGTGGTAGAATGTCAAGATGAACGTTCACAACATAAAAATAAAGCTAAAGCATTATCTATTTTATCTGCACGTATTTATGCAGCTCAATTAGAAAAAATACATCAAGAAAATTCTTCAATAAGAAAAGTATTATTAGGTAGCGGAAGTAGATCAGATAGAAATAGAACATATAATTTTCCTCAAAATCGAATCACAGATCATAGAATTAATTTAACTATTTATAAATTAGATGAAGTATTACAAGGAAAATTAGATGTTCTTATTGATCCGATAAGCCAAGAATATCAAGCAGATTTATTATCTTCTTTATCACAAGAAAAAATATGAATATTCAAAAATGGATTAAATATTGGATGAAAAAATTATGTTATTCTGATAATCCTCAATATGAAGCTAGATTATTATTATCGTATGTGACAAAATACACTTATAGTTTCATTCTGCAATCAGATGAAATTATTTTAACAAAAAAACAGTATAAATTATTAAATCATTTTATTTATCGTAGATCTTTAGGAGAACCTATTGCTTATATAATAAAAGAAAAAGAATTTTGGTCTTTGTCTTTATCTGTTTCATATGATACTCTTATTCCAAGGCCTGATACAGAAATTTTAGTAGAAACAGCGCTATCTAAGATTCATAATCCTTCTGCTCTTATTCTTGATTTAGGCACTGGATGCGGAGCAATTGCTTTAGCTTTATCAAGCATCTGTTCTGATTGGCAAATTGTTGGTGTTGATAAATCAGAACAAGCTATTAAAATAGCTAATTTAAATGCATTAAAATTAAATTTTAAAAATATTTCTTTTTTTTATAGTGATTGGTTTTCAAATATTCATAATAAATTTCATATTATTATTAGCAACCCACCATATATTAGTGCAAAAGAAATAAAATTTTTAAAAAAAGATATTTTTTTTGAACCCATTAGTGCTTTAATTGCTGCTCAAAATGGTTTATCAGAAATTAAAAAGATTATAAAACAATCGAAATATTATTTATTTTTTGGAGGTTGGTTATTAATAGAACATGGATGGAAACAAAAATTATCAGTACAATATTTATTTAAACAATATAATTTTTGTGCAATACAATCTTATCAAGATTATGGAGGCAATGATCGTGTAACTATAGGACAATATAATAAATAACATTGTATTATGTTTTATAAAATTGAAATGTTTTATTAACAAAAATTAAAAAAAATGTTATATTTTAATATTAAGTATATTAATTTTATATAATATATATTATCTCAATTATTATTATTTTAACACATTATCACGACAAATAATATGAAATCTCTTTCTAATATTGATTTTTCTAAATTATCACTTTTGGATTCTATTATTATTTCTTCTCAAGCTATTCGAGAAGATTTTCCTGCGCATTGTGTTTTATCTGAATTGCAAAATAGAATAAAAGAAGCTAAATCTTATGTATCATCAGAATATGAACCTAGTAAAAAATTAGAAAAATTATTGAAATTGTTTTATATTCATTGGAATTTCGGTAGTGCCAATGGTATTTATAAACTTTCAGATGTGATATGGATTGATAATGTTTTAAAAACACGTCAAGGAACAGCAGTATCTCTTGGAGTACTTTTTTTACATATTGCTCAAGAATTGCAATTACCATTGAATCCAGTAGTATTTCCGACACAACTTATTTTAAGAGCAGATTGGATTAATGAGAAAAAATGGCTCATTAATCCATTTAATGGAGATATTTTAGATAAACATACATTAGAAGTATGGTTAAAAGGTAATATCAGCCCTACAGCAGAATTATATGAAAATGATTTATATAAATCTGAATCTATTACTGTAATCTGTAAAATGTTAAATACATTAAAATCTGCATTAATGGAAGAAAAAAATATGGAATTAGCATTAAATGTGACTAATTTATTATTACATATTAATCCTAATGATCCATATGAAATACGTGATCGTGGATTAATATATGCACATTTAGAATGTAATCATGTAGCATTGACGGATTTAATTTATTTTGTAGAACATTGTCCGGATGATCCTGTGAGTGAGATTATTAAAATTCAAATACATTCTATTGAACAAAAAAAAAATATATTACACTAAATAAAATTTATTGAGTAATTGGTAAACAACGTTTATGTAATGTTTTAAAGTAGATTTCTTCTATTTTTTTTTGTATTTTACAATCTATTTTTTTTCCTTCTAAGTAGGAATCAATAGAATTGTACGTAATTCCTAAAACAGATTCATCATCTTGTTGCGGATGATTATCTTCTAAATCAGCCATAGGTTTTTTAAAATATAGATTTTTGGGAGAATGTAATTCTTGTAATAATAAACGACCTTGTCTTTTATTTAACTTATAAATAGGATTAATATCTGTTCCACCATCTCCAAATTTTGTAAAAAATCCAGTTAAATGCTCTGCTGCATTTCCTGTTCCAACAACCAGACCTTGATTCATGGCAGCAATACTATATTGTACTTTCATTCTTTCGCGAGCTTTTTCATTACCGCGTACATAATCTGATATAATAATTCCTGATTTTTGTAAAGATTTTTCGCTTCTTAAGATTGATGGTTTAATGTTAATATTAAAAATTTGATCTGGTTTAATAAAATTTATTGCATCCTGACAGTCTTGTTCATCAGTTTGTATTCCATATGGCATTCTGACTGCAATAAATTTATAATTAATATTTTTTGTCTCATATCTTAATTGTTGAACAGTAATTTGGCATAATTTTCCTGTTAATGTAGAGTCTTGTCCTCCACTAATACCAACTATTAAAGATCTTAAAGTAATATTGTGTAGCAAATAATTTTTTAAAAAATTAACACAATTTTTAATTTCTATTTTAGGTATAATTTTTGGTTTAACTCCCATTAATTTTATAATTTCTTTTTGTATCATAATAATCTCGTAATCATTGAAAAATTAATTTTTAAAAGTGCTAGATTAACATAATGGATAATCAATTGAATAATTTAATTTTAGTTTTAAATTGTGGCAGTTCATCTATCAAATTTGCAATTTTAGATCCTATAAATAATATAAAATATTTATATGGTATTGTAGAATGTTTATTTTTATCAAATACATATATTAAATGGACATATTTAGACAAGAAATATAATAAAATAATAGGTTCAAATATGAATCATAGAGATGCTTTAAATTTTATTATAGATTATGTTTTATTAAAACAAAAAAATATTTGTAAAAAATTAATTGGCATAGGGCATAGAGTAGTGCATGGTGGTAGTCGAATTAAGCAATCTATTTTAATTGATGATTATGTAATTAATTGTATTCAAAATGCTACTTGTTTTGCTCCATTACATAATCCAGCAAATTTAATTGGTATTAAAACTATTATAGAAAAATATTCTATTTTATCTCATCGTAATGTTGCAGTTTTTGATACTTCTTTCTATCAAAATATGCCTGAAACTTCTTTTTTATATGCTATACCATATAAGTTTTATAAAAAATATGGCATTAGACGTTATGGAGCCCATGGTATTAGTCATAATTATATAGCTCATAAAACAGCTATTATTTTAAAAAAATCTTTTAATTCTTTAAATATTATTACGTGTCATTTAGGTAATGGATGTTCAATTTCAGCGATTTGTAATGGAGTATGTGTTGATACTTCTATGGGTTTAACTCCTTTAGAAGGATTGGTGATGGGAACACGTAGTGGAGATATAGATCCTTCAATAATTTTTTTTATGCACAAACAGCTTCATATAAGTATTAATGAAATTGAAAAAATTTTAAATCAAAAATCAGGGTTATTAGGTTTAAGTGAAATTAGTAGTGATTTCCGCTATTTTGAAAAAGCATATGATTCGGAAATAGAAGCTAAAAGAGCTGTTCAAGTTTTTTGTCATCGTTTATCTAAATATATAGCTAGTTATATGAGTTTAATGGGAAATCGTCTAGATGCAGTAGTATTTACTGGGGGTATCGGAGAAAATGTATCTTTCATTAGAGAATTAATTTTTTCTCAATTATCTTTATTAAATTTTAAAATTAATTTAACATTAAATCGTGTAACTATAGGAGGAAAGTCAGGATTAATTACTGAAAGCGCTTCTCATCCAGTATTTGTAATTCCAACAGATGAAGAATTAGCAATAGCTCAAGAAACTGTGCATATAATTAACAAAAAATTATTATAATAGTATTATATTATTTATATATTCAATATATAGGATTATTATGTCACGCATTATAATGTTAATCCCTTTAGATCAAAAAGTTGGTTTAAATACAGTTAGTTTAAGTATAATGTATTATTTTAATATAAAACAAAATAGTATTTATCATAATAAATCCAAAAAATCTATCTTGTATTTCTCTTGTATAAAAAATGAATTAGACTATAGCACATTCATTATTAATAAATATTTTTCAAACATAATTCATACTATAAAAGATATAGATTTTTCTAAATTACTTTTTCAATCTTCTGATTATTTATCTTTATTTACAAAAATTATGGATATTTGTCATCAACAACCAATGTTATATGAATTAATTTTCATTAAAGGTATTAATAAATATGATCATATTCATTCTGAAGAAATTAATTATGATCTTGCAATAAATTTAAATGCAGAAGTAATATTTGTGGATAATTTAAAAAATGATTCTATAAGTTATATTACAAACAAAGAAAAAAAAATTAATTTCTTTTTACATGAAAAAAAATATAAAAATATTTTAGGTATTATTTTTAATAAAATTCATGATCCTTTTTTAATAGAAAAACAATGTTCTTTCATAAAAAAATTAAGAATTTTAAAAGAATCTAAAAATCAAATAATAACAAGTATTATACCTAAAACATATTTTAAAAATAATTTTCTTAAAATTATTGCTTATATTCCATGGAATAGAAATATAATGCAAATACATGTATTAGATATTTTAAATTTTTTAAATATAAAATATATTCATTTAATCAATAAAAGCACTCATATTATAGAAGAAATTATGATATTTGATGAAAGTGATGAAAATATTTTAAGTAAAACATATTGCAATACTTTAATAATAATTTCTTTTAGTCGTATAGAAAATTTTATAGATATGATAAAATTATTAGATTTTAAAAAAAATAAAATTCGGTGCATAATATTAACTGGCACAGCAAAACTAAAAGAAAATATAATTTTTTCTTGTCAACTGTTAATCAAAAAATCTATTTCTATTTTTTTTACGAACAAAAATACAATTGAGATTTTATCAAAATTACACGATTTTGATTTTAATCTCAAAATGAAAGATAAAATATATATTAAGAAATTACAAAAATTTATTTCTAGCTTCTTTAATGTATTTGATAAAATACTTTTACATAAAAAAAATAAGACTATTAGTAAAACATATGCACCAAAAGAATTTTGTTATTATATAAAATTATTTTCTAGGAAAAAAAATAAACGCATTATATTACCTGAATCATATGAAGTGAGAATTTTACAAGCTACTTCAATATGTTATTCTGAAAAAATTGCTCAATGTATATTATTAGGAGATGCAAAAAAAATTTATCAAATAGCATATGATAATAATATTCATTTAAGTAAAAAAATTGAAATTATTAATCCTGATTTAGTAAAGAATAAATATATTTCTCGTCTTGTAGAACTTCGAAAAAATAAAGGAATGAATGAATATATTGCTGAAAAAAAAATAAAAGATAATAATATTTTAGCAACTTTAATATTAGAAGATAATCAAGTAGATGGTTTAGTTTCTGGATCAATTAATACAACATCGAATACTATACGTCCAGCTTTTCAGATCATCAAAACTTATCCTAATAATACTTTAGTTTCATCTATTTTTTTTATGTTGCTATCTAATTCAGTATTAATTTATGGTGATTGTGCTATTAATGTTGCTCCAAATGCAGAAGAATTAGCAAGTATTGCAATTCAATCAGCAGATTCTGCAAAAATTTTTAATATAGAACCACGTATTGCTATGTTATCTTATTCTACTGGTGACTCTGGAGCAGGATATCAAGTTGAAAAAGTAAGACAAGCTACTAATATTGTACGACACAAAAGACCTGATTTAATTATTGATGGACCTATTCAATACGACGCTGCTGTTTCAGAAACAATATCTCAATTAAAAGCACCATATTCACCGATTTTAGGATCGGCGAATATATTTATATTTCCAGATTTAAATTCTGGTAATATAGCTTATAAAGCAGTTCAACGTTCTGCAAATATTATTTCTATTGGTCCAATGTTACAAGGATTAAGAAAACCAGTAAATGATTTATCACGAGGAGCTTCAATTGAAGAAATCATTTACACTATTGCATTGACATCAATTCAAGCTAAATAAAAAAATTTTATATCTTAATTATAATATTACTATCAGGTTTACAGCAGCATGGAAGAATTTCTTTTTTGTTAAATAAAGCAGCCATCGGCTGTTTTATTAAGTAGTACACTTGTCCTTTTATTAAGTTAATTCTACATGAACCACAATATCCGGAACAGCATTGATGTTCTATGTAAATTTTATTTTTTTTTAATATAGACAAGAGTGAAAGATTGTTTTTGTACACAATTTTTTTATTAATATTAATTATTGTAATAGTATTGTATTTCATAGTTTGAATGTTTTAAATTCGTTATTAGATACTTCTGAATCAATTTGACCAACTAAATAAGAACTAATTTCTGTTTCTTGTGGAGCATTTTGTATATAATCAGAATTTAACCAATCATTAATCCAAGGAATCGGGTTGGATTGTTTTTTAAAAATTGTATCAAAACCTAATGCTTTCATGCGAATATTAGTAATATATTCTATATATTGAAATAAAATATCTTGATTTAATCCTAACATAGAACCATTTTGAAATAAATATTCAGCCCATTTTTTTTCTTGTTGTACAGCCAAAATAAATATATTAATTGCTTCTGTTTTAGATTCGAAAATAATATTTTTCATATTTTCATCATTTTCTATAGTATTTAAAATATTTAATATATGTTGAGTTCCTGTTAAATGCAATGCTTCATCACGTGCTATTAACCTAATAATTTTTGCATTTCCTTCCATAATTTCTCTTTCTGCAAATGCAAATGAACATGCAAAACTAACATAAAATCTAATTGCCTCTAAAACATTAACACTTACTAAACAGAGATATAATTTTTTTTTTAATAAATTTAAATTAATATTAATTTTTTTTTGATCAATTATATGACTGCTTTCTCCAAATAAATGCCAATAATTTGTAATTTTAATTAATTCATCATAATAAATAGAAATATTTTGTGATCGATCATTTATATGTTTATTAGATATAATATCATCAAATACTAAAGAAGGAGAGTTGAAAATATTTCTAATAATATGTGTATAAGAACGTGAGTGAATAGTTTCTGAAAATGACCATGTTTCAATCCATGTTTCTAATTCAGGAATAGAAACAATTGGTAGAAATGCTATGTTTGGACTTCTTCCTTGAATAGAATCAAGTAAGGTTTGATATTTTAAATTACTAATAAAAATATGTTTTTCATGATCTGGTAAATTTTGAAAATCTATTCTATCGCGAGATAAGTCAATTTCTTCCGGTCTCCAAAAAAATGATAATTGTTTTTCAATTAATTGTTCGAATATATTATATTTTTGTTGATCATATCGCGCAATATTAACAGGTTGTCCAAAAAACATGGGTTCTTCAAGTTGATTATTTTTTTTTTTCGAAAAAATTGTATAAGACATAATATTTTGCCTAATATTTAAGATAATTTTATATTATATATGCTATATAGTACATGAACCGTTGTCGCAAATATTTTCTGATACTGAATTAAATATAATATTTTGATGATCTTCAGAGCCATCACGAGTATTTTGATAATATAGGGTTTTAATGCCAAGCTTATAAGATAGAAGTAAATCGTATAATAGTTGCTTCATAGGAATCTTATTATTTGTAAATTTTTTTGGATCATAATTAGTATTGACTGAAATCGATTGATCAATAAATTTTTGCATAATGCTAACTAATTCTAAATATCCTGTATTATTAGGTATATTCCAAAGTAATTCATATTGTGATTTAAGTTTTTTGTATTCTGGTACTACTTGTCTTAATATTCCATCTTTTGATACCTTAATACTAATAAAACCTCTTGGAGGCTCAATACCATTAGTTGCATTAGCAATTTGAGAAGATGTTTCTGAAGGCATTAAAGCAGACAATGTTGAATTCCTTAAACCATATTTTTTAATTTTTAAACGTAATGCATCCCAATCTAAATGTAGCGGTTCATTACATATTGCATCAATATCTTTTTTATATGTATCAATAGGTAATTTTCCTAAATAATAATTAGTATGATGAAATAAAGCACATTTTCCTTTTTCTTTTGCTAATTCACAAGATGCATTTAATAAGTAATATTGTATTGCTTCAAAAGTTTTATGTGTTAAATTTTTTGCACTACCATCTGAATAACGAACTTTATTTTTAGCTAAATAATAAGCAAAATTTATTACACCGATTCCAAGAGAACGTCTTGATATAGCTGATTTTTTTGCCGCTAATATTGGATAATTTTGATATTCTAATATTTCATCAAGTGCGCGTACTGATAATATTGATAATTCTTTTAATTCTTTCAGATCTTGGATTAGTCCTAAATTTAATGCTGATAATGTACATAACGCAATTTCTCCTTTAGTATCATAAATATCATTCAATGCTTTAGTTGGTAAGGTAATTTCTAGACATAAATTAGATTGTTTGATTGGAGATAAGATAGGATTAAATGAGCTATGTGAATTACAATGATCGACATGTTGTATATAAATTCGTCCAGTTGAAGTTCTTTCCTGCATGATTAAAGAAAATAATTCTAATGCTTTAATAGTTTTTTTTCTTATTTTAGTATTCTTTTCATAATTTAAATATAATTCTTCAAATTTTTTTTGATTAGAAAAAAAAACTGTGTATAAATCAGGCACATCAGATGGACTAAATAATGTTATTATTCCTCTTGACAACATTCTTTCATACATTAATTTATTAATTTGTATTGCATAATCTAAATGACGTACTCTATTATCTTCTACTCCTCTATTATTTTTTAAGACTAATAAACTTTCTACTTCAAAATGCCAGATTGGATAGAAAATAGTTGCAGCCCCTCCCCTAACACCTCCTTGTGAGCATGATTTAACGGCACTTTGAAAATATTTATAAAAAGGTATACAACCGGTATGAAATGCTTCACCATTTCTAATTGAACTCCCTAATGCTCGAATTTGTCCAGCATTAATCCCGATTCCTGCACGTTGAGAAACATATTTTACAATAGCACTAGCAGTAGCATTAATAGAATTTAAATTATCAGCACATTCGATTAACACACAAGAACTAAATTGACGAGTTGGAGTTCTAACTCCAGACATAATTGGAGTTGGTAATGAGATTTTAAATGTTGAAATCGCATTATAAAAACGTTGAATATAATCCATACGAATATTTTTAGGATATTGAGAAAATATACATGCAGATATTAAAATATAAAGAAATTGCGCACTTTCATATATTTCACCACTAATACGATTTTGTATTAAATATTTACCTTCTAATTGCTTTACAGCAGCATATGAAAAATTCATGTCTCTCCAATGATCAATAAAAGAATCCATATATAAAAACTCTGAATGAGAATAGTTATATAATAATTTTTCATCATATTTGCCTAATGTGATCATTTTTTTTACATGATCATATAATTTTGGTGGTGTAAATTGACCATAAGCTTTTTTTCTTAAATGAAAAATAGCTAATCTTGCTGCCATATATTGATAGTCTGGTGTGTCTTGAGAAATTAAATCGGCTGCAGCTTTAATAATTGTTTCATGGATATTAATAGTTGTAATATTGTTATAAAATTGAATTCGAGAACATAGTTCTACTTGCGATATAGATACGTCATGTAATCCTTCTGATGCCCAATTTAATACTTTGTGAATTTTATCTAAATTAATTTTTTCTTTTCTTCCATCACGTTTAGTAACAAAAAGATTATTTTTCATAATAAATTTAACTTATTTTAAAAAGTATAAAGACATATTTATATTATTTATTATTAAAATAATGAATAAATAAATATCATTTATATAGGTTTAATAATTCTTTGTAAAGCAACTACTTGTTCTTTTTTTGATGTTCTTATCAATATAACTCCTTGTGTATTTCTTCCTAATATTCCGATTTCAGAAACTCGAATTCTTACCAATGTGCCTGCGTCAGTAATCATCATAATTTGATCTTGCTCAAATACTTGTATTGCTCCAATAATTTTTCCATTTTTTTTAGTAATTTTAATAGATATTACACCTTGTGTTGCACGTGATTTAATAGGAAAATCATCTACTTTTGTGCGTTTTCCATAACCATTTTCTGTTGCTATTAAAATAGATCCTTGATTTTCAGGGACTATTAATGACACTACTTTATCATTTTTTTTAATTTTAATTCCTTTTACTCCAGAAGCAGTTCTGCCCATAGTTCGAACGCTTTTTTCTAAAAATTGAACCACTTTACCATTTTGTGTAAATAACATGATGTTATTATTACCATTTGTTAAAGCGACTCCGATTAATTCATCATTAGGATGTAAATTAATAGCAATGATTCCAGAAAATCTAGGTTTTTTAAATTGCTTTAAAGAACTTTTTTTTACGATACCGTGAGCAGTAGTCATGAAAATATTTAAGTTATCTTGGTATTCATTTACTGGTAATATAGCAGTTATTCTTTCATTAGAACTTAATGGTAAAAGATTAACTATTGGTTTTCCTTTAGCATGTCTGCTTGATTCAGGTAATTGATATACTTTCATCCAATATAAAATACCTTTACTAGAAAAACATAATATAGTGTCATGTGTATTTACTATAACTAAACTTTCTATAAAATCTTGTTCTTTTATTTTTGCAGCTGATTTACCTTTTCCACCACGTCTTTGAGCATTATAATCAGAAAGAGGCTGATATTTAACATATCCTGAATGAGATAAAGTTACTACTACATTTTCTTGAGTAATTAAATCTTCGATATGAATATTAAGATGATTATTCGTAATTTGTGTTCGTCTTTTATCACTAAAATTATTTTGTATTAATAATAGTTCTGATTTAATAACATTTAACATGGAATTAGGATTATCAAGTATTTCTTTTAAGTCTTTTTTTCTTTTATTTAAATCATGATATTCTAAAAAAATTTTTTTTTGTTCTAAATTAGTTAGTTTATGTAAACGTAAGTCTAATATCGCTTGTGCTTGTATTGGACTAAAATAATATTTTTTTTGATCAGAGAGCGATTGTGTATTATTGTATTGAGATAATTTTATATCTTTTGATTTAGTAAAATGATATTTTTTAATATCTTCAGATATCCATTTTTTTTGAATTATTGCTTTTTTAGCATCTGCTGCATTACTTGATTTCTTGATGATATCAATGATAATATTAATATTTATAAATGCAGTGTTAAATCCTTCTAAAATATGAAGACGATTAGATATTTTATTTAATTCAAAAATACTACGTCTAATAATTATTTCTTTTCTGTGAGATAAAAAATTTTTTAATATTTCTTTTAATGATAAAACTTTTGGTTGTCCTTGGCATAATGCCACCATATTAATTCCAAAAGATATTTGAAGAGGTGTTAAAGAGTACAATTGATTTAAAATGATTTCAGATATTGATTCTTTTTTAACTTCTATAACGATTCTCATTCCGTCTTTATCAGATTCATCGCGTAAAGTAGAAATGCCATCAATTCTTTTATCTTTTACTAATTCTGCTATTTTTTCAATCAAACGTGATTTATTAACCTGATAAGGTATTTCATCAAATATAATAGATTCTTTGTTATTTTTTTTATTTTTTTCAATTTTATTACGCGCACGAATATAAATTTTACCTTTTCCTGTACGATACGCTTCTTCAATACCTAATGTTCCATGAATAATACCTGCTGTAGGAAAATCTGGTCCTGGAATATATTTAATAAGTTCTTGGAGAGTAATATGTTTATTATCAATATAAGCTAAACATCCATTAATTACTTCATGTAAATTATGAGGAGGAATATTTGTAGCCATACCAACAGCTATACCTGAAGAACCATTAATCAACAGATTAGGTATTTTTGCTGGTAGTATTTCAGGAATTTTTTCTGTTCCATCATAATTCGATAAAAATTCAACAGTATTTTTTTCCAAATCATTTAATAGTTCATGAGCTATTTTAGACATTCTAACTTCTGTATATCGCATAGCTGCAGCAGCATCACCATCTACCGATCCAAAATTGCCTTGACCATCAATTAGCATATAACGTAATGAAAAATTTTGAGCCATACGAACTATAGCATCATATACAGCAGAATCACCATGTGGGTGATATTTTCCTATAACATCTCCTACTACTCGAGCAGATTTTTTATATGCTTTATTCCAATCATTTTTTAAAACATACATTGCAAACAGTATTCTACGGTGAACCGGTTTTAAACCATCTCGTACATCAGGCAATGCTCGACCAATTATCACAGACATAGAATAGTCAAGATAAGATTTTTTTAATTCTTCTTCAATATTAACATGCATAATATCTTTTTCAGAATCTTTCATAGAACTTTTATCTCTTTAATAAAAAAAATAATTCAATTAAAAGTATAACATAATTAAACAGTTAGATGCATATAAAGACAATTATTCTTCATTTTTTAAATAATTTTATAAAAGATATTTTATAATAAATATATCTTTTATATTGTGTATTTTAAATGAAAGTATTAATATAAAATTGTTAAAAAGTAATATGATATAATATAATATATTAATTTAACTTAATACATAATGAGATATAATTTATGAAAGACGCAGAAAAGAATTTAATAGAAAATTTATTTTATCGTTTAAAACAAACTGAATTAAACTCATCTGAAAGAGATATATCTGCAGATAATTTAATTCACAATTTAGTTTCTAAACAACCTGCTTCTCCTTATTATATGACTCAAACAATCTTGATTCAAGAAACAGCTATTAAAAAAATGAGTATAAAAATTGAGGAGTTAGAAAAAAAGATTAATAATCTAAATTTAGATGAGTCTAATAAAAAACCTAGTTTTTTATCTAGTTTTTTTAAAACAAATCCTCATTTTAAATCTCAATCGCAATCTACGGATAATAGTATTTGGAAAAATAAAGAAAGCACTGCACAATCTAATTATGCCAATCATCCTAATAATTCTTATTCATCTGTTTCACCTACAGCAAATCATTCAATTAGTAATAATAGAAATAATGGTTTTTTAAGTAGCGCATTGCAAACTGCAACAGGTGTAGCTGGTGGTATGATTTTAGGGAATATGTTAATGAATGTGTTTAATCATAGCAAGCCAGAAGAAGAAATATTTGATACTGTTCATTCATCTTATACATCAGTATCAGATAATCATATAGAAGAAAATTTTTTTAATAATAATGATAAAAATGATTTAATCAGTGATAAAGAGAATAATATGCATTTAAATAAATATGAATCAGTCTCAGATGATTTTGAGGATAATAATACAGATAATTTTGATATAAATGATGATAATTTTATTTAAAAATGAATGTTATTTTTTTATAATTTCATTTTTTATGGTTTAATACTAAAAAAAATAAAGCCAGCATAAAATATTTTTGCTGACTTTAATTTTTTTTTAAGAATACTGACTTAAATATTTTGTGATTCCTTCAGAAGAAGTTTGTATACCCTGATCTCCTTTTTTCCAATTAGCTGGACAGACTTCTCCAAATTGATTATAAAAATCTAGCGCATCTACCATTCGTATCATGTCATGTATATTTCTACCAAATGGTAAATCATTAATAATTTGATGACGTACAATCCAATTAGAATCAATTAAAAATGATGCTCTTAATGCTACTCCTAATTTTGGATGTTCAATTCCATAAGATTTTTGAATGTCATGTTTGATATCAGACACCATAGGAAAATTAATTTTGCCAATACCACCATTTTTTGGTAATATTTTTTGCCATGCTTGATGAACAAATACACTATCAATAGATATGCCTACAACTTTAACATGTCTTGTTTGAAATTCTGAATAAAGTTGATTAAATTCTATAATTTCAGTAGGGCATACAAAAGTAAAATCCATAGGCCAAAAAAATAATATAATAGATTGACCATTTGCATATTTTTTTAGATCAAATGTTTCTATAATTTCACCATTTTTTAAGATTGCTGGAGCAATAAAGTTTGGAGCGGTTTGTGTGACTAAAATCATAATATGTTTTATCCTTATTTGATATAATATTTAAAAAGTATACTATTTATAGCAATATATAAATATTTATTATTTAAGTAATAATTATTACTCACAATGGGTATTTAATAAAATGAAATCAAATTTATCGTGGAAAAATTTACTATTTCAAGAAAAAAAAAAAGTATTTTATTGATATTATTAAATTTCTCAAAATATCACGTTCACAGAAGACTATTTATCCTCATCAAAAAGATATATTTAATGCATTTTCTTTAACAGATTTTAATGATATAAAAGTTGTTATTCTTGGACAAGATCCATATTTCTCTCCAAATCAAGCACATGGATTATCTTTTTCTGTTCCAAAATCTTCTAAGATTCCACCTTCTTTGAAAAATATATATAGAGAATTAAATAGTGATTTTAAAACACATGTTGTTTTTAAACACGGTTGTCTAATAAATTGGGCGAAGCAAGGTGTTTTTTTATTAAATACTATTTTAACAGTTGAATCAGGAAAACCAAAATCACATCATTCAATAGGATGGCATATTTTTACTGATAAAGTGATTTCTATAATTAATCAATATAGAAGTTCTATTATTTTTTTATTATGGGGGAATGATGCACAAAAAAAATCTATTTTAATTGATCCTGATAATCATTATATACTAAAAGCATCTCATCCTTCTCCTTTATCAGCACATCGTGGTTTTTTGGGATGTAAACATTTTTCTTTAACAAATAAAATTTTGTTAAAATGCAGTAAAGCACCAATTAATTGGTTTGCAATTTAAAATATTATTAAAATATTTTAAATTAAAAAATATTATTCATAATAAATAATTAATTATTTTTCGCAATAGTTACAAGAGCTTTACGTAATATTATTTTATTAAATGTTAATCCATGTTTTTTAATAGAAAGAATATGATTAGGTAGTATATTTGAAGATGGTTCGATTAAAATAGCATTATGTAATTCAGGATTGAATATTTCATTTTTTTTACCTTCGATTTTTACGCCTAATTTATATAATATATTTAATAAAGATTGTAATGTTAAATTAATTCCTTCTACTAGAGGAATATCTTTTTTTTCTAATGAATGAGATAACATTACAATATCTTCTAAAATATCTATAATTGGAATCATTGTTTTTAAAAATTTTTCCAGCTCATATTGTTTAATATTTTTTATTTTTTCATATGTGTTTTTTTTTATATTCTCCATATTTGCTAATTTGCGTAATTTAATATCATTAATTTTATTTTTATTTTGCAATAATTGTAATTTTAAATCTTCTATTTTTTTATTGTTACATGTAATTATATTATTAATATTTTTTAATTGATTTGTGGTGTTTTTTTTATTTAAATTATTATTCATACAATTACCATTTTAAATATTCAGTATGAAGTTATTATAAGGTTTATAATTAATCTTTCAAGGTTATTTATTATAATATAAAATATATTATATTTTATTGGAATTTTTATGTAATGAAGCAATATTTTAATTCTATCGGTATTGTTGGACGTCCACGTTATACTAGTGCATTAATTACTCATAAAAAATTATATACATGGTTAATAAAATATGGTTATGATGTTGTTATTGAATCTTCTATTGCTCAAGAATTAAGATTAGATAATGCAAAAACAGCTACATTAGTTGAAATTGGACAATTGTGTGATTTAGCTATCATAATAGGAGGAGATGGTAATTTACTATGCGCAGCACGTATTTTATCATTTTATAATATCAAAATTATTGGAATTAATCGAGGTAACTTAGGTTTTTTAACTGATTTAAATCCAGAAACTAGTCTTCAAAAACTCTCAGAAGTATTATCTGGAGAATATTTTTTAGAAAATCGTTTTATATTAGATGTAAAAATTTGTAAAAAAAATATTGTCTCTAAAACTACTATAGCAATTAATGAAGCAGTATTACATACACAAAAATTAGCTCATATGATAGAATTTGAAGTATATATTGATAATAAATTTTCTTTTGCTCAAAGGGCAGATGGATTAATCATTTCTACACCAACAGGGTCAACTGGTTATTCGCTTTCAGCTGGAGGCCCAATTATTGAAACATCTTTAGAAGCGATTGTATTAGTTCCAATGTTTCCACATACTTTATCTGCTCGTCCTGTAGTAATTCATAGTAATAGTGTTATTTGTTTAAAATTTTCTAATATTGAAAAAAACTTAAAAATTAGTTGCGATAGTCAAAATATTTTAACGATCAAAAAAAATGAAAGTGTATTTATTCGTCGCAGTAGTTATTATTTAAATCTTATTCATCCTAAAAGTTATAATTATTTTCAAACATTAAATTCTAAATTAAACTGGTCTAAAAAATTTTTTTAAATATTGAAATAAAATTTAATATACTGTTATTTTTAATTATGCTTACAATTATATTAGTATTTTATATTAAATCATAAAAAAATATTTTTTATAAATTATTTAATATATTAAAATTTAAAATAATAATATATATTATAAAAATATATTTTTATACAATCATATTTCTATATATTGTTTTTGGAGCTGGCGGGATTCGAACCCGCGTCCAAAATTTCGACGAATAAAGTACTACATGCTTAGTTTTTTATATAAATTTCATTATCTAATTTGAAAAAACGCATTTTAGATACATAGCTTGTAATATCATTTCCGTGTCACCGTCAAGCTTAATGCCCACGTTTTCTCTTTTTTATGACTTTCCTATGTTCTATTCCTAAAGAGGGAGGCTAAGAAGGAAAGGCTTTAAAACAGTTTTTTAAGCTGCTAAAGCGTATTTATTTTGATTATTTGCAGCTATTTTTTTACGGTTTTTTTCGAGGCAAACCGTTCCTCGGCATGCACTTTACTTTGTTGATAATTTTGTCAAATCCAAAAACAGCCCCGTGTACAATATTTAGTATTGCAAAAAAAAATATTTTTGTCTATTAATTATTATATTTTTAAAAAAATTTTTATATAATATTTTTATAAAATATATATTATATAATTTTATAAAATGGAAATAAATATGAATGTTATTGAAAAAATTCAAAATCAAATTAAAAATAATATAATTTTGATTTATATGAAAGGCACACCTCAATCTCCTAGCTGTGGTTTCTCTGCTCAAGCAGTACAAGCTTTATCTGCGTGTGGTCAAAAATTTGCTTATATTGATGTATTAGAAAATGAAGATATTAGAAATGCATTACCAAAATATGCTAATTGGCCAACATTTCCTCAATTATGGATTGACGGAGAATTAATTGGTGGTTGTAGCATCATACTAGAAATGCTAGAAAATGGTACATTAAAAAAATTAATATCAAAAAAAATGAAAGATATATAGAATTATCTCAAGTAGTATTTATTTTAATATATAGCAATATATAAATAATCAAGATATGACATTAAATAAAAATTTTATATTTTAAATTTTAATTACTAATGTCATATCTTTTTATTCACATATCATATGTTATTATTTTTTGATTAAATGAATAGGCCATCCACCTAACCGTTTCCAACGATTAACTAATTCACAAAAAAGATTAGCAGTTTGTAAAGTATCATATAATGCAGAATGTGCTTGATTATTATCAAATGATAATCCAATAGCTTTACAAGCTTTAGCTAATACCGTTTGACCTACTACTAAACCACTTAATGACGCTGTATCAAATGTTGCAAATGGATGAAAAGGATTATTTTTTATGTTTGATCTATTAATAGCAGCCATTAAAAAATTATGATCAAAATTCGCATTATGCGCTACAACAATTCCTCGACTACATCCTGCTATTTTAATTCCTTCATTGACTATATCAAATATAGATTGAATAGCTTGTTTTTCAGTAATAGCGCCACGTAATGGATTAAATGGATCAATTTTATTAAAAGCTATTGCATCAGAGTTAATAATAGATCCTTCAAATGGTTTAATATGAAAATGTGATGTATTTTCTTTATGTAACCATCCTAAATTATCCATTTTTAACGTAATCATTGCAATTTCTAATACTGCATCAGTATTAGCATTAAATCCTGCAGTTTCAATATCGATAACAACTGGATAAAATGTACGAAATCGATTACTTAATAAATTGAATGCTTGAGTTGTAGACATCAAAATCTCATTTTTAAAACATTTAGTGTTTGATATAATTATTTTTTATACATTTACGATTATATTTTTAAGACTTTAAAAAAATATATATTATGATTATAATAAAATATTTTATAAGTGTACTATAATTTACAAAAATATTTAATCGTTAATTCAATACTTTTATAAAATTGAATAACAATTCAATTACAATCATAATGGAAAAATAAAATGAGTTATGTTCTTCCTGCTTTACCGTATTCATATAATGCATTAGAACCTTTTTTTGATGAAAAAACCATGAAAATTCATCATACCAAACATCATCAAAACTACATCAATAATACTAATGCTATTTTAGAAAATACAACTTTTTCTTCTTTATCTATTGATGAATTAATTTCTATTTTTAATGAAATTATTTTAGATAATAAAAATACATTACGTAATAACGCTGGTGGACATATTAATCATTGTTTTTTTTGGGAAAGTTTAAAAATTGGAACTGTTGTAACTAAGACATTTAAACTAGAAATAGAAAAACAATTTAATACTTTTGAAGATTTTAAAAAACAGTTTGAATCAGCTGCTCTTAATCATTTTGGGTCTGGATGGGTATGGTTAGTTAATCAAAATGGTGTATTATCTATAGTTTCTACTATTAATCAAGATACTCCATTAATGGGGGAAAAAATATCTAATACTTATGGAAATCCTATTATTGGTTTAGATTTATGGGAACATGCATATTATTTAAAATATCAAAATAGACGATTAGATTATATTAAGGCTTTTTGGAATGTGGTTAATTGGGAAAGAGCATCTGATTTATTAGAACAATAATTAATTTATTTTAATATAAAATTAATTTTTTATATTTTTAAATTTAATGTAAATTAATATATATTTTTCTTAAAAAACATATAATGTATATTATATGTTTTTTAATGTATTTCAAACATATAGTAAATTATATAATTATTTATAAATTAAAGGATTTTTTTTGAGTCATATTAAAATGATAGTAGGATTATCTAATCCCAAAAAACAATATCATAATACACGTCATAATGTTGGTTCGTGGTATATTTATTCTTTAGCTAAATATTATTCACAGAATTTAAAAAAAGAAGATAAATTTTTTGGTTTTACTTCTGTTGGTAAAATAAAATCATATTATATTCGTTTGCTGATACCAAATATTTTTATGAATATCAATGGTCATTCTATATTTAAAATGGCATCATTTTATAATCTTCATTTAAATGAAATTTTAATAGTACATGATGATTTAGAATTAGCTCCAGGTACTATAAAATTCAAATATAGTTATGGTCATAATGGACACAATGGACTAAGAAATATTATTAATACTTTTAATAAAAAAATAAATTTTGCTCGCTTTCGAATTGGAATTGGTCGTCCAAAAGATAGAAAAAAAGTAGCTGAGTTTGTTTTATCTAAGCCGATACGAGAAGAGATAATTTTAATTCAGCAATCAATTGAAAATGCTATAAAACAAGAATTTTTAATCGATTATCTAATAATATAATTTAATAATATTTTGTATTTTGAAGGCATATAAAATATGGGTTTTAAATGTGGTATTATCGGTTTACCTAATGTTGGTAAATCAACTTTATTTAATATTTTAACAAAAGGTAATTCAGCAATTGCTAATTTTCCATTTTGTACTATTAAACCAAATATAGGAATTGTCGCAGTTTTTGATAAACGTATTAATAATCTTGCTAAAGTTATTCAGCCAAAAAAAATAATTAATGCTTCTATAGAATTTATCGATATTGCCGGTTTAGTAAAAGGAGCTTCTCAAGGAGAAGGATTAGGAAATCAATTTTTAAATAATATAAGAGAAACACACGCTTTAGCGCATGTTGTACGTTGTTTTAAAAACGATAATATTACTCATGTATATAATAAAATTAATCCTATTGAAGATATAGATACTATTAATACTGAGCTAATATTAGCTGATTTTGATGTATGTGAAAATACAATATTACAATTAAAAAAAAAAACTATATTCCAAAGTAAGAATATAGATCAAAAAATATATATTTTACAAAAATGTCTGAAACATTTAAAAAGTTTCTCAATGTTAAAGACATTAGATTTAAATCAAGATGAAAAAAAAATGATTCATCATTTACGTTTTTTAACTATTAAACCTACTATGTATATTGCTAATATTAATGAAGAAAAAGAATCTAAATATTTTTTAAATAAACTATATGAAAGAGCAAATAAAGAACAATCTACAGTAATTCCAATTCATGCACATCTAGAATTAGACTTAGTAAATATGAATACTGATGAACAAAAATCTTTTATGAAAGCTTATAATATTCAAACATTAAGCTTAAAAAATATTATCTCTTCTGGATATAAACTATTAAATTTAATTACTTTTTTTACTGCCGGTAAAAAAGAAATTCGCGCATGGCCAATTTTAAATGGATCAACTAGTATTCAAGCAGCGCATAAAATACATAGTGATTTTAGTAAAGGATTTATTAGAGCTCAAATTATTAAATATGTAGATTTTATAAAATATAAAAATGAAAATAAAATTAAAGAAATAGGAAAATTTAAAATAGAAGGTAAAGAATATCAGATTAAAGATGGTGATATTATTCATTTTTTATTTAATATTTAAAAATTATTAATATTTAAAATACGTATATAATATTATTTTTAGAGAGGAAAATATTTCTTTTTATCCTCTCTATATTATATTATTGATCTAATAAAAATTGTTTTAATTTTTTAAAGTCAGGGTTAATATTATAAGATAATAATGGTAAATTAATTCGATTTTTTAGTGCATTAGGTAATATAATTTTATGATTTAGTATTTTTTCTACAGTATTTTTAAATTTAGATGGATGCGCAGTTCCTAAAAATAAACCAAATTCTTCTTGTTTTAATTGATCTCGTAATAATTGATATGCTATTGCAGCATGTGGTTCTGATGTATAACCTAATTTAAATAATTCTTTTAATGCGTTTTTTGTAGTTTCATCAGATACACTGCCAAATCTTAATTCTTTTAAATTCCATTGCTTTCTATTAAATAACTCTTCAATTCTAGGCCAATTATTAGGCTGACTAATATCCATTGCATTAGATATAGTAGATATAGTTTTGTTAGGACTCCATATTCCACTAGAAAGAAATCTTGGCACTGTATCATTTGAATTAGTGCATGCTATAAATGATTTAATTGGTAAACCAAGTGCTTTAGACAATAAACCAGCTGTTAAATTACCAAAATTACCGCATGGGACAGATATAACTAAGTTTTTTCTTTTTTTCTCAGATAATAAAGAAAAAGCTTCAAAATAATAACAAATTTGAGCTAATAATCTGCTAATATTAATAGAATTAGCTGAATTCAGTCCTATTAACTCCTTTAGTTTTTTATCATTAAAAGCTTCTTTAACTAATTTTTGACAGTCATCAAAACTACCATTAATTGATATAGTTTTTATATTCTCTCCTAGAGTGCAAAATAGTTTTTCTTGTAAATAACTAATTTTACCTTTTGGATATAAAATAATTACTCGAACATTTTGCATTTTATAAAATGCATGTGCAACTGCTGCTCCTGTATCGCCTGATGTAGCAGTTAAAATTGTGACAGATTCATGTTTTTTGTTCATTAATAATATCATTTGAGCCATAAAACGAGCTCCAAAATCTTTAAATGCTAATGTTGGTCCGTGAAATAGTTCTAAGCAATCTATGTTTTTTGTAATATTTACTTTTAATGGACGTGTAAATGAAAATGCTTCTTGAACATGTTGATGTAATTGTTTTTTAGATATTTCATGATGAATAAATTTTGCAAGTATTTCAGTGCTACGTGTAATAAAATCCATATTTAATATTTTTAATAATTCAACAGGCTTGAAAGCAGGCAATTCAACTGGAAAAAATAATCCTTGTTTTTGTCCTAATCCTAATTTTACAGCTTTTTCAAAGTTGACTATTTCTTGGTGATATTTTAAATTATACAGTTTCATTTTTTATCCTATTTTTCGTGCACCTTTTAAATCTAAAAAACAAATATGAACGAATCCTATATTATTTTGTAAATAATTATTTTTTAACCATAAAGATATTTTTTTAGCTATACATATATCATCAGAAATTGAAAAAATAGCAGGTCCTGAACCAGATATTCCGCAACTTATTGCTCCAATTTTTTTTATATTTTCTTTCACTTTTAAAAAATTAGGTAGTAATTTCATACGATATGGTTCTGCTATAAAATCTTGCATTAAATGTGCTGCTAATTGAGGTTGTTGACTGTATGATGCATGAATAAATCCAGATAAATAACGACTATTTTTAATACAAATTTCTTTTGTATATTGTTTTGGGAGTATTTTTCTTGCTTCTGAAGTAGAAATATTAATACCTGGCCAAGCTATTATCCAAAACCAATTTTTAAAATGTGGTATTTTTTGACTAATGATTTTCGAATCTTCTAATATTAATTGTAATCCTCCAAGATAAGATGGAGCAACATTATCATAATGTATACTTCCTGATATTTCTCCTTCTATTTCTCCCATAAGAAATAGCAATTCACTAGCATTTAAAGGTTTATTAGATATTTCATTCATTGCTACTAAAGTAGCTACTATTGAGCATGCGCTAGATCCTAATCCTGATCCAATTGGCATATTTTTTTCCAGTATAATAGATACAGGAATATTTTTTTTTATAAATTGGCAAAATTTCAACCAGCATTTCCAAACAATATTATTTTTAATATTTCGGGGTAATTGGTTAGCAAATATACCTTTATTAACTAATTTAAATTGTGTTGATAATTTTATTGTTACAAAATCACCCAATAAATCGCCATTAATGGGCACAATTGCCGCACCTAAAATATCAAATCCTACTCCTACATTGCCAATAGAAGCTGGTGCATAAATTTTAATCATTAATATTGTCCTAATATTTTTATGATAACGTACGTAATAAGTCGGAAAATACTCCAGATGCTGTTACATCATTACCTGCGCCGTAACCTCTTAATACTAGAGGTATAGGTTGATAATAATTAGTATAGAATGCTAGCGCATTTTCACCATTTTTAACTTTATATAATGGGTCATTAATATTGACTTCTTCTATCTTAATAAAAAATTGGTTTGGATCTTCTATTGTTGCAACAAATCTTAATACATTATTACGTTTTAATGCTGTATTAATTTTTCTTGAAAATATTAAATCTAATTTTTGTAAATTTAATAAAAATTCATCAATATCTTGATTATTTTCAAATATTTCTGGTAATAACGGTTCAATTTTAATATCTTTTAATTCTATGTCATATCCAAATTCACGAGCAAGAATAAGCAATTTTCTAGCCACATCAATTCCCGATAAATCGTCACATGGATTTGGTTCAGTAAATCCTAATTTTTTAGCTTCTTTAGTAGCTTGAGATAATAAACTTCCTTCTTCTAATCGTCCAAAAATATAAGATAAAGAACCAGATAATATTCCTTTAAAACGAATTAAGGTATCTCCTGTTTGAAACAAATTTTTAATAGTTTCTATTACTGGTAATCCTGCTCCTACATTAGTTTCATAAAAAAATTTATTATTTGTTGTCGTAATCGCTTTTCTTATTTTTTTATAATAATGTAATTGACTTGTATTAGCTTTTTTATTTGATGTAACTACATGAAAGTTATTATGAAGAAAGTCCACATATTTTTCTGATAATACTTGATCAGATGTGCAATCTATTATAACTGAATTAGATAAATTATTTTTTTTAATTAAATGATTTAATATTTTCATATTAAATGTTTTAGCATATTGTTGAAAATTGTTTTTCCAATTAGATAAACTAATTGTATTATCGAAATATAATATTTTTTTTGAATTCGCAATTGCACATATTTTAATAACTATATTTTTCTTATTTAAATATTCTCGTTGTTTTAATATTTGTTTAATTAATGTGCTACCTATTCCACCTATTCCAATTAAAAAAACATGAATTATCTTTTTATGACTAAATATTTGACAATGAATATTTTGCACGGCCTGTAAAATATTTTCTTGATTAATTACAAGTGAAATAGAATTTTCAGACGCACCTTGTGAGATAGCAAAAATATTAATTTTTGATTTATTTAAAGTAGAAAAAATTTTTGACAATATATCGTATTGTCTATGAATATTAGATCCTATTACAGATAGAATAGATAAATTTTTTTGTATTTTAAAAGATTTTAATAATTTATTTTTTAATTCTAATTTAAATTCTTCATTAAATAAATATAGAATTTTTGAAACGTCTTTTTCTGATATAAATAAATTGATTTTATTTTCTGAATATGATTGAGTAATTAAAAAAATTTTAATTTTTTCTCTTAGTATTGTGCTAAATATACGTGGAGTTATATTTCTTAAATCTTGCATGTAATTTTCAGAGATATTTAACATTGCTATATAGTTGAGATGAGTTACACCTTTGACAATATATCTATCAGAATCATGTGTATTGCAAATTAAAGTGCCTTTTGATTGAATATTATTAGTGTTTTTAATCCAACAAGGAATATTAAACTGTGAAATAGGTATAATGGTTCGAGGATGCAATACTTTAGCGCCAAAATAAGATAGCTCTATTGCTTCTTGATATGATATATATTGTAATAAGTATGGATTTGAGATTATATTAGGATCTCCAGTTAATACTCCATCTACATCTGTCCAAATTTCACAACATTGTGCATTTAAACAAACAGCTAAAATAGCTGCAGAATAATCAGAACCATTTCGTCCTAACACTATTAATTCTTGATTTTGATTTCCAGCAATAAAACCAGACATTAAAATAATTGTATTTTGTGCTATTTTCAGTTTACTAATGTATTTCTTTGAATCATCTATATTAATAGTAGCATCTAAGTAACCATGACTACATGATATAAAACTTTTTACAGGATCAATTATAGTAATATCATAACTTTTTGCTTGAAGAATACTTTGCATAATTAATACAGAAAGAATTTCGCCACGAGAAACAATAATTGCATGAATATTATCTGGACATTGTTGTAATAAAGTAATGCCATGTATTATATTTCTTAATTGATTAAATTCTTTTTGAATAATTTTTTTTGTTTCTTTATATAAGAAATTTTTTTGAAGATTAGAAATGTTGTTAATTAATTCAATAAATATATTTTCTGTTAAATTAATTTTTTCTAACATTTTATCGTGTTTATCTATATTTTCAGCAATATTTACAAGATGATTAGTAATTTTAGCAGGAGCTGATAGCACAACTGCAATTTGATCAGTTATGATATTTTTTTCTATAATATTAGCAACGCATAAAAATTTTTCTGCATTAGCTAATGATGTTCCACCGAATTTTAATACTTTCATATTTTATCATTCCTTATATTTTTATCATAAAAACCCGCTTTCTAATATGAGCAAGTAGTTTTTAAAAAAATAATCTGAGCCTACATCATGATTAGTTATAGTAATTAGGATAGCTATTCTAGTGAAGAGGTTATGAATAGATATTAATATTGTTTTATTACAACATAAAAGTTTTTTAATTTATTCATAGTATTTTTGATAAAAATTTTATATGTAGTAGAAATATTTTTTAGCAATAATAATTTTTATTACAGAAAAAATATTATATAAATTATATTTTCAGAAATATAGAATATATATATTTGAATATTTAAAAAATTTTTATTAGTTAAATAATTTTTATAACATAATGATCATGATTACTGCAATAGTTAAAAATAGAAATGTTTAATTTTTAATTATAAAAACATTTTTTTTAAAAAATTGTATATTTTTAATAGACATAAGTATATTATTGAAAATTTTCATACATCATTATTGATGCTAAACATTTATTTAATATTATGAAGCATAATATTCAAATTATTATTACTGAAAAAGAGCTTAATATTCGTGTTGAAGAACTCGGACAAGCAATTACTACAAAATATAAAGATAGTAAAAATAAAATGATATTGATTGCATTACTACGTGGTTCTTTTATATTTATAGCTGATTTGTGTCGTAAAATTAATATGCAACATGAAATTGATTTTATGACCACTTCTAGTTATGGTCGAGGAATAATATCTAGCGGGGATGTAAAGATTATTAAAGATTTAGATGAAGATATTTATAATAAACATGTTTTAATTGTTGAAGATATTATTGATTCAGGAAAAACTTTAAGTAAAGTATTAGATATTTTAAAATTAAGAAACCCAAAATCATTGTCTATTTGCACTCTTTTAGATAAACCAAAATGCCGTGAAGTAGACTTACATGTAGATTTTATTGGTTTTTCTATTTTAAAAAATTTTTTTATAGTCGGTTATGGTATTGATTACGCTCAATCTTATCGTTATTTGCCATATATAGGTAAAGTAGTTTTTGAAAAATAATATTTTTAATATCAATCAAAAAATATTATTTTAATTTATTATTAATTTAATAGATATTTTATATTTAAATATATTATATATTGATTATATTTTTAAAAAAAAATATAAATTATTATATATTAATATTTGAAGTATTTGATTAATAGAATTAATCAAATTACATTAATATTTATTAAATCAAAATTTATTAGTATTTCTACATTTTTGTAAAAAATTAGTTGTACATAATTATAGATTAATATATTTAGAATTATTTTCAAAATGATTGATTAAATATTTAACGATATTTATATCATACAATATAATATAAAAATATTTTTATAAAAATGTAATTTATAGTTTAATAAATGAAATATTTATATCTCTATTAAAAATATTAAATTAATGTTAATTATCGTTAATTCCTGAGAAGAGATACTCATTATTGATCAGATAAATCAATTGAATATCCTTCTCTATAAAATTTTTTAATTTTTTTTAAAAAAATTAACCAGTCATTTGTTTTTCTCTAATTTCTGCTAATGTTTTACAATCAATACAAAGATTAGCTGTTGGTCTTGCTTCTAAGCGACGAATACCAATTTCAATACCACAAGAATCACAATAACCAAAATTTTTTTCTTGAATTTTTTTTAAAGTTTTTTCAATTTTTTTAATTAATTTACGACTTCTATCACGATTTCGTAAATCTAAACTAAATTCTTCTTCTTGTGTTGCTCTATCAATTGGATCAGGGAAATTAGTAGCTTTATCTTGCATATAGAATAAAGTATGATCAATTTCTTTTTGTAATTGATTTTTCCATGTTTGAAGAATTTTATCAAAATGCAGCATTTGATCTTCATTCATATATTGTTCATTATTTTTTTTTTGGTAAGGCTTTAAACCCGCAATAGCTAGAACATTTAAAGATGATGTTTGTTTTTTATTTTTTTTTTTTTTCATAATTTAATCCTAAATTTTTTCATTGAATGTAAAATGACATGAAATAAATATTAATTATATTAATAAATAATTGTAATAAATTAAAATTATTAAATGATATAAAATATTTTAAAATGATTAATATACTATAAAAATATGATTAATTATAATTTCATACAAAAAGATATAATAATAAATTATGTTAACATAAACTATAATTAAATATATTTTTATATGATTCAATCTTAAAAAATCGAATTAAATTTTTTTAATAAACATAATTTTTTTATTTTTATACATTTTTATAATGAGATTTAATATATGATATTCAATAATGTTAAAAGATTTGCTTTAGGCATTCAATATAATGGAAGTATTTATCATGGATGGCAACGTCAAAATAGAGTATCTAGTATTCAAGAAGAAATTGAAAGTGCATTATCTAAAATAGCTAATCATAATATTAATGTTATTTGCGCAGGTCGAACAGATGCAGGTGTACATAGTATAGGACAAGTTATACATTTTAATACAACTACAGTACGCAAAATGTCAGCTTGGATACTAGGAACGAATAGTTATTTATCTCCATATATTTCTGTTCGATGGGTTAAATATGTTCCAGAACATTTTCATGCACGTTATAGTGCTGTTTCACGTTCATATCGTTATATAATATATAACAATAATATTCGTTCAGTTTTTTTTCAAAAACAATCGAATTACATTTATAAAAAATTAAATGAAAAAAAAATGTTTTCTGCAGCGCAATTTTTATTAGGAGAACATGATTTTACATCTTTTAGAGCTATTGGCTGTCAATCTTTATCTCCTTATAGAAAAATTATAAAATTGAATGTATTTCGCTTAGATGATTTTGTAATTATTGATATTACAGCGAACTCTTTTTTATATCATATGGTAAGAAATATTGTTGGTGCGCTTATTGATGTAGGAATTAGTCAAAAAAAAGAAGAATGGATTCAAGAGTTATTAAAAAAGAAAAATAGAAAATATGCTAGTTTTACTGCTCCATCTCAAGGTTTATATCTATTATCCATAAAATATCCGTTATATTTTAATATACCCAGTTTAAAATATACTAATGTATTTTTTTAAATAAAGAATAAAATTAAATTATTTTTTTTGATTGATATTTTTTCAAAATATTTTATATATCAGATAAAGGAATCATTAATGCAAAATTTTATAAAAAAAAAAAAATAAGCAAAATATTTTTTTTTATTTTTTGTATAATTATTTTTTATGGAGTTTATTTGTATATTAAAATTCATCAGTTAATTCATGGAAAAGTATGGGATTTTCCTAATTCAATATATACGCGTATAATTAATTTAGAACCAGGGAATATATATTCTCAAGAGGAAGTTTTAAATATTTTAAAAAATACAATGTACAGAAAAGTAGATCATGTTATGTCATCTGGAGAGTATAGTGTAAAAGGTAATGTTATAGAATTAATACGACGTTCTTTTAATTTTCCTGATCTTAAAGAAGAAGAATGTGACATTAAATTATTTTTTAAAGAAAATATTTTAAAAAAAATTATCAATGTTAAAAATGGTCATAATTTTCTTTTTATGCGTTTAGAACCTAAATTAATTGCTATGTTAAATACTCCTAAAAAAGAAAAACGTATTTTTTTACCTCGTAATAAATTTCCAGAAATATTAGTGAAAACACTAATATCTATTGAAGACAAACACTTTTATGAACACCATGGTATATATTTATCTTCTATAGTTCGAGCATTTTTAGCTAATATAACAGCTGGACATGTAATTCAAGGGGGTAGTACTTTAACTCAGCAGTTAATAAAAAATTTATTTTTAACTAATGAACGTTCAATTTTAAGAAAAATAAACGAAATATATATGGCTTTAATTTTAGACTATTTTTATGAAAAAGATCGTATTTTAGAATTATATTTAAATGAAGTATATTTAGGTCAAGATGGTGATGAGCAAATTAGAGGATTTCCATTAGCAAGTATTTATTATTTTGGACGTCCAATCAATGAATTGACTTTAGATCAATATGCATTATTAGTAGGTATGGTAAAAGGAGCTTCTTTATATAATCCTTGGAATCACCCTATATCTGCTTTAAAACGAAGAAATTTAGTTTTATTATTATTATATAATCAAAAATATATCACGAAAGATGTTTATCTTAATTTATCTCATAAACCTTTAAATATTCAACCTAAAAGTAATATTTTTTCACATTATCCACATTTCATACACTTAGTATCTGAAGAATTTCAAAAAAATATTAAACATTCTGTTAATACATTTTCAGGTATAAAAATTTTTACTACTCTTGATTCTATTTCACAAAATGCATTAGAAAAAGCTGTACAAATAGAAGTGTCTATATTAAAAAAACAAAAAAAACTAAAAAATTTAGAAGTTGCAACAATAGTAATTGATAAATTTACTGGTGAAGTTCAAGCTTTAATGGGTAGTGCAAACCCAAAAGTTAATCATTATAATTATATTTTACATACTCGTCGTGAAATTGGTTCATTATCAAATATGATAACTTATTTAACTGCTTTATCACAACCTAATAAATATCATTTAAATACTTGGATTTCTAATTCTCCAATTTTTATAAAATTAAATAATGGTAAATCTTGGGTACCAACAAATAATCAATTTTATTATAATAGAAAAATAATGTTATTAGATTCTTTTATCTATTCAATGAATAATTCAACAGAAAATATTAGTATAGATATAGGTTTGAAAAAATTAGTTGACCATTGGTTACGATTAGGAATTGACAAACATCAAATGACTACCATTTCGCCTCTCTCGTTAGGAGATATGAATTTAACACCTATTGAAATAGCTCAAGTTTTTCAAATTATTGCTAATAATGGTCATAAAAAATCGCTAATATCAATTAAATCAGTTTTTTTTGATCGGAATAAAATATTTTATCATACTACACCTCAATTAAAAGATATAGAATCCCCTGAAGCTTCTTATCTTATATTATATGCTATGCAAAAAGCATTCAATCATGGATCAGTTCAATTTTTAGGAAATAAGTTTAAAAATTTTTCTTTAGCAGGGAAAATTGGAACTACAAAAAACTTTGCTAATAATTGGTTTATTGGAATTGATGGAAAACAAGTTGTAATTATTTGGATGGGTCAAGATAATAATAAAAGTAATAATTCATTTGATAATTCAGGTGCTATTCAAATTTATAAAAGATATCTTCAGTATAAATCACCAACTCCATTAGTCTTAATACCTCCAAAAAATATAAATATTTTTTATGTTGATAAATTAGGACGATTATCTTGCAAAAAAGATGATCAACATAATCAAATATTACCTATATGGAATTTGAAAAATAAACAGAATAATAATTCTAATGAAGAATTTCCATGTTATATAATAAAAAAGAAAAAAAATATTTTATCTTGGTGGAAAAGTTTATTTTAAAAAATATTTTTAAGATAATTATTTTAATTTTAGTAAATTATTATAATTATAATATGTCCTTAAAATATATAAAAATACTTTTCAAAATGATACAACATTGTAATGACAAATTTAAAAAAATTTAAATGTGAGAATTGATAGTATGTTAATTAAATTTTTAAACAAAATATTTAGTAATCGTAATAGTCGTATTTTAAAAAAATTCAATAAAATAGTATATGCTATTAATAAAAAAGAAGAAAGTTTTGAAAAGTTATCAGATCAAAAATTAAAAAATCAAACCAATTTATTACGATTACGATTAAAATATGGAGAAACTTTAGATGACATATTACCTGAAGCATTTGCTACAGTTCGCGAAGCAAGTAAACGTATATTTAATATGAGACATTTTGATGTTCAAATATTAGGAGGTATAGTTTTAAATCAACAATGTATTGCAGAAATGAGAACAGGTGAAGGAAAAACTTTAACATCTACATTACCAGCTTATCTTAATGCATTAACCGGTCAAGGGGTGCATATAGTTACAATGAATGATTATTTAGCTCGTAGAGATGCTGAAAAAAATACTCCTTTATTTGAATTTCTTGGCTTAACAGTAGGTTTAAATTTGTCTGATATGTCTTTTTTTTCTAAAAAACAAGCTTATTTATCTGATATTACTTATGGTACTAATAATGAATATGGATTTGATTATTTACGTGATAATATGGTATTTCTTCCCGAAGAAAGAGTACAAAGAGAATTAAATTATGCATTAGTCGATGAAGTTGATTCTATTTTAATTGATGAAGCCCGAACTCCTTTAATTATTTCAGGTCCTGCAGAAGATACTTCTGAAGTATATCATACAATCAATAATATTGTTCCTTTTTTAATTGCTCAGAAACAAGAAGATTCAGATAATTTTCATGGAATTGGTCATTTTTTTCTTGATGAAAAATCAAAACAAGTATATTTAACAGAGCGAGGATTAATAGCTGTTGAAAATTTTTTATTAAATGAAAAATTAATCAAACCGGGTGAATCGTTATACTCATCTCATAACATCATATTAATGCATCATGTGTTATCTGCATTACGTGCGCATAAATTATTCACACGTAATGTTGATTATCTTGTTAAAGATGACAACATAATTATTGTTGATGAGCATACTGGACGAGCTATGTTAGGTAGAAGATGGTCAGATGGATTGCATCAAGCAATAGAGGCTAAAGAAAATGTTTCTATTAAAAATGAAAATCAAACTTTAGCATCTATTACATTTCAAAATTATTTTCGTTTATATAATAAAATAGCGGGCATGACAGGAACTGCTGCAACTGAATCTTTTGAATTTAGTTCTATTTATAACCTTGATACTATTGTAATACCAACAAATAAAAAAATGATACGTAAAGATTTGCCTGATTTAGTGTATGTGACTGAAAAAGAAAAAATTCATGCTATTATTCAGGACATTAAAAAATGCGTATCTTTAAAACAACCTGTATTAGTAGGTACAGTCTCTATTGAAAAATCAGAAAAAATTTCGCAAGAATTGTTTCAATTAAATATTCATCATAATGTTTTAAATGCTAAATTTCACTCTCAAGAAGCTGATATTATAGCTCAAGCAGGTAAGTCTAAATCAATTACTATTGCTACTAATATGGCTGGACGAGGTACAGATATAGTTCTAGGAGGAAATTTAGAAGTAGAATTAAAGAAAAAGAAAAATCTAACCCAAAAAGAAATAAGTGTAATTAAAAAAAAATGGAAAAAAGAACATGATTTCGTTGTTTCTATTGGTGGTTTACATATAATTGGCACTGAACGTCATGAATCAAGACGCATTGATAACCAATTAAGAGGTCGTGCTGGTCGTCAAGGAGACAGTGGTTCGTCTCGTTTTTATTTGTCTATGGAAGACGCATTGATGCGTATTTTTGCATCTAATAAAATTATTCGTATGATGAAAAAGTTAGGATTATCTTTAAATGAAGCTATTGAGCATCCTTGGATTAATAAAGCTATAGAAAACGCCCAAAAAAAAGTAGAAAGTAGAAATTTTGATATTAGAAAACAATTATTAGAATATGATGATGTAATTAATGAGCAGCGCAGTATAATTTATACTCAAAGAAATAAATTAATTAATGCAAAAGATATAAAAAATACAATATATGATATTTTGAGAGATGTTTTAAAAAAGAATATTAATATATATATACCAGAAAATACCATGAAAGATAAGTGGCAAATTATTAAATTAGAAAAAATATTAAATATTAATTTTCATATTAAAATATCAATTTTAGACTGGTTAAATATAGAACCTAATTTAAATTGTTTTGAATTAGAAGATAAAATTATTAACGCTGCTAAAAAAAAATATAAACAACAAGAAAATCTAATTGGTATAGATAATATGCGTATAGTTGAAAAAACAATTATGTTACAAAAATTAGACATGTTATGGAAAGAGCATTTATCTGCAATAGATTATTTGAGACAAGGTATTCACTTAAGAAGTTATGCCCAAAAAGATCCGAAACAAGAGTATAAAAGAGAATCTTTTAACATGTTTGCTAACATGTTAGAATTATTAAAAGATGAAGTAATATCATGTTTAAGTACAATGGATTTGTTTCATGCAAAACAATGCGTGCATGCTAATCAATGTTTAAAAAATATTGTAAATAATAGAAATATTAATCGAAACACAATATGTATTTGTGGATCAGGAAAAAAATATAAACATTGTCATGGTCGCTTGTAAAATGTTTTATATATTAGAAATATTTGCTATATTAATTTTATCAAAAATATGTATAAAAAACATTTTATAATAAATAATATAACAATATTTATATATGTTATAAAAATTTGTTTATATTTTTGACGTTTTAGCATAATCTTAAATTTTCTAATTTTTTATCTACGAATTATAATATCATAACTTTTCTTCAAATATTTCTATAAATTATAAGATTATAAATAATTTTACAAAAAATTAATGTCCAGAAAATACAATAAATGTATTAGATTTTCAATAAAATTTTGTTAAATAATTTTTTTTAACATTTATTTTATTTTTTTTATATTTTGTTGAAAGATATATATAAAATAAATTTAAATAATGAACAGATAAGCGCATATTTGTATTATTTTTTTTATTAAAAATGATATCGTCAGCTATAGAAATTCTTTGTTTTCTAGTAGCTTGAATTGCAATAATTTTTTTTGCTTCTGTACGATGGATTTTATCTCTTTTGATAATTCGTTTTATTTGTTCTTTTATTGATATATCAACTAATAGAATTCTATTAACTTTATTTTCTAAGCGTTTTTCAACTAATAAAGGCACTACCCATAAACACCAAATTGATTTTACATGTTTTATTTGATATTCAGTTTCTTTATAAATCTTTGGATGTAATAGATCTTCTAGCCATAAACGATCATTTGGGTTATTTAAAATTTGTTTTCTTAATAAAGATCTATTAATTGAATTGTCTGTATTTAATATTTTTTTTCCAATTTTTTTTTTTACAGCATATGATATCGTAATATTATTATTTAGTATATTTTTTGCTATAACATCAGTATCAATTATATCAATACCTAATTTTTTAAAATGATTAGAGCAAGTAGTTTTTCCGCTACCAATACCGCCAGTAAGTGCTACAATATATGTCATAATATTTAAAAGTTTTCTTAGTATAATTTATATACTATTTAAATTAAGGTAATAATTATATGCGAATTAAATAAGATATTAAATGAGGTTTTAAAGATTTTTTAATTTTGTCAAACATTCTACGCTAAATATTCGTTCTCAAGTTGATCTGATTTATAATTTTTTTTAAATTTTCTTCATATATTTGATTGGGTATTCTTATTATTGCATCGAATATAGATATAATAAGTATATTTAACATGATAAAATCTTGATCAACATTTAACATATTAGCAGCTATATATAAATATCGTTTTTTAAAAATTGGAAAAATTTTATTAATATATCTTTAAAAAGTATATTAAATTATGTAGTTCTTTCTATAAGAATATCTAACGAAGATTTTCAAAATTAAAAATATTTTTTTATTGTCTAAAAAGATAAGATATATTTATATTAAGATTGTTAATATATATCTTGATTATGCTATTACTTTATTACAATTAATTAGAAAATTTGTTCATAAACAAAATTATTTGATCTAGCAATATTTTTACTAGAGAAATAGTTTAAGAATTAATATTATTTTTTTTGCAAATATAATTAAAGTTATTATTGGTTAAAAATCAGTATGTACTACACTTATTAAAACTGGATTTAGCGTATCCTTAGATTTTTCTGCGAATATTAAATATTCTGATACCATTCATATATTAAGTAATTATATTATTATTCTAATATGATCTATACTATATCTGGAGATATCACTAAAGATTTTTAGAGGAAGATCTGACTTTTTTATATTTAGAAAATACTTTCTAGTTATAAAAATGTTCTACAACAATTATTCAGACAAATCAAAGAAAGATATATGTTATTTTTTTTAAAATAAGTTCAAAATCTTCAATGAAGATATATCATGGAAAAATTTTAAGAAGATATCGTGTATTTGAAGGAAAAATTGTTAAAATATCGTTTTGTGGATATGTTAAGCATACAATTCGTAACATTTTAGGAGAATTACATTTTGTGTGTACTGATATTGAATCAGAAAAGCTAAAAGATCAACAAAAAAATAATATCTATAGGAGTAACTAAACAAAAAAATTGTATTTTTAATATTATAAAAACTGAATAAAATTTTTTATTACAATATATAATATTTTAAAATTAATTATATTGATACATGTAATTTTATTAATTTTAAGACTAAAATCAATATTATATATACATCATGCATAAGGAATTTATACCATGTCAGAAAATTTATATCATGATGTGGATCCAATTGAAACTAGTGATTGGGTGCAAGCTATTGAATCTGTTATTCATCAAGAAGGTCGTGAAAGAGCATATTTTTTAATAGAAAAAATTTTAAAAAAATCTAAAATTAGTCGAGTAAATTTTTTTAGATCTTTTTTTAATAGTGATTACATCAATACTATTGATAAAGAAGATGAATGCGAATATCCTGGCGATCTTATATTAGAAAAAAATATTCGTTCAGCTGTACGTTGGAATGCTATTATGATGGTATTACGTGCATCAAAAAAAAATTTAGAATTAGGGGGGCACTTATCATCTTTTCAATCTTCAGCTACAATATATGAAATATGTTTTAATCATTTTTTTCGTTCTAGTAGTGATGAAGACGGCGGTGATTTAGTTTATTTTCAAGGTCATATCGCTCCTGGTATTTATGCTCGTGCATTTTTAGAAGGACGTTTATCTGAAGAGCAATTAAATAATTTTAGACAAGAAGTCAATGGAAAAGGTTTATCATCTTATCCTCATCCTAAATTGATGCCAAATTTTTGGCAATTTCCTACTGTATCTATGGGTTTGGGTCCAATTTGCGCTATTTATCAAGCAAAATTTTTAAAATATTTACAAAATAGAAGATTAAAAAATACTTCTCAGCAAACAGTATATGCTTTTTTAGGAGATGGTGAAATGGATGAGCCAGAATCTAAAGGTGCTATTTCTGTTGCAGTTCGTGAAAAATTAGATAATTTAATATTTGTAATTAACTGTAATTTGCAAAGATTAGATGGACCAGTGACAGGTAATGGTAAAATTATTAATGAATTAGAAAGTTTTTTTTATGGAGCTGGATGGAAAGTAATTAAAGTAATTTGGGGAAGTAATTGGGATGCTTTATTCAAAAAAGATACAACTGGTAAATTAATACAATTAATGAATGAAACTGTTGATGGTGATTATCAAACTTTTAAATCAAAAAATGGAGCATACATTCGTAAATATTTTTTTGGAAAATATAAAGAAACATATGAATTAGTAAAAGATATGACAGATGAAGAAATATGGAAATTAAATCGAGGAGGACATGATCCTAAAAAAATGTTCAATGCTTTTAAAAGAGCGAAAGAAACTCAAAATAAACCAACTGTGATTTTAGCACATACTATTAAAGGTTATGGTATGGGAGTAACTGCGGAAGGTCAAAATATTGCTCATCAAATAAAAAAAATTAATATAGAAGGTATAACATATATTCGAAATCGTTTCAATATTCCTATATGTGATAGTAATATTAATGAATTGCCATATATTACATTGAAAAAAGATTCTAAAGAATATAATTATATACATGCTCAAAGAAAAAAATTAGGTGGTTATATTCCTTGTCGTTTAGATAAATTTACTAATAAATTAACTATCCCTGATTTAAGCGACTTTAAATTATTATTAACAGAACAAAAAAAAGAAATTTCTACAACTATTGCTTTTATTCGTTTTTTAAATATTATTTTAAAAAATCATACTTTAAAAGATTTAATAGTTCCTATTATTGCTGATGAAGCACGTACATTTGGCATGGAAGGTTTATTTCGTAAAATAGGTATTTATAATTCTAGTGGTCAAAAATATATCCCTCAAGATCGAGAACAATTAGCGTATTATAAAGAAGATAAGAAAGGGCAAATATTACAAGAAGGAATTAATGAATTAGGTGCTGCTTCATCTTGGTTGGCTGCAGCAACTTCTTATAGTACTAATAATTTTCCTATGATTCCTTTTTATATTTATTATTCAATATTTGGTTTTCAAAGAATAGGTGATTTATTTTGGGCGTCTGGTGATCAGCAAGCTCGAGGTTTTTTAATTGGGGCTACATCTGGACGAACTACTTTAAATGGTGAAGGTTTACAACATGAAGATGGACATAGTCATATACAATCTTTAACTATACCTAATTGTATATCTTATGATCCTGCATTTGCTTATGAAGTCGCTGTAATTATACAAGATGGATTAAGACGAATGTATGGTTCTAACCAAGAAAATATATATTACTATATTACTACTATTAATGAAAATTTTTATATGCCAGCTATGCCGGTAGGTGTTGAACAAGGTATTTGTAAAGGTATTTATAAATTGAAAACTTTATACAGTTCTACTAAATTAAAAGTACAATTAATGGGATCTGGTGCTATCTTACATTCTGTTTGTAAAGCTGCAGAAATTTTATTAACAGATTATTTTATCACAACCGATATATATAGTGTTACTTCTTTTACAGAACTAGCTAGAAATGGTCAAGATTGTGTACGATGGAATATGTTGCATCCTAAAAAAAATAATAAAATACCATATATTCAACAAGTAATGAATACTAGCCCGACTGTGATAGCTACTGATTATATGAAATTATTTGCTGAACAAATTTGTAATTACATTCCTGCAAGAGCATATCATGTTTTAGGAACAGATGGTTTTGGTCGTTCAGATAGTCGTGATCAATTACGTATTCATTTTGAAGTTAGCATTCATTATATAGTTATAGCGGCTTTGAGTTTATTAGCTAAAATTAAACATATTCACACTCAAGTAGTTGAAGATGCAATTATTAAATTTAAGATTGATCCTGATAAAATTAATCCGCGTTTAGCTTAAGAGGTATAAAAAGAGTGGATATAGTAGTAAATATGCCCGATATTGGAGCAGATGAATTAGAGGTAATAGAAATATTAGTTAATCTTAATGAGCATATAGAATTAGAACAAGGTTTAATTACTGTAGAAGGAGATAAAACTTCTATGGAAATACCATCTCCTCACACAGGAGTCGTAAAAGAGATTTATATACAAATTGGTTCAAAAGTTAAAATAAATTCTGCTATTATGATGCTAGAGGTAGATAATGAAAATACTTTTTCATCTAATACAAAAAAACAACAATCTGATTTATTAAACAACTTTAAAAAAGATAAAATTTGTCATGCAACTCCAGTTATTCGGCGTTTAGCTCGAAATTTAAATATTGATTTACATAAAGTTATTGCTACAGGCCCTAAAAATCGTATATTAAAAAAAGATTTGGAATTATATCAACATAACTATTTAGAAAAAAATAATCAAATTAATCATCATAATTCTAATAAATTATCAACATTAGAGCTAGAATTAAATAGTAATCAAAAAATAGTTAGTTATAATCTTCATCAAAATTGGATTAATATACCGCATGTTACACAATTTGATGAAGTTAATGTAACTGTATTAGAAGAATTTCGTAGAAATTATAATACTAAAAAAAAACATCATACACAAATTCATCACAATATCACTATGTTGGTTTTTATTATTAAAGTTGTATCATATGCATTGGAAAAGTTTCCTATTTTTAATAGTTCTTTAAGCGTAGATAATAAAAAAATTATTTTAAAAAAATATATTAATATTGGTATTGCTGTAGATGTTAATGATGAATTATATGTTCCTGTTTTAAAAAATACTAATAAAAAAAATATTGAACAATTATCTAATGAATTAAGATGTCTTTTAAAAAAAGCAAAATCAAAAAAATTAAAAATTTCAGATATGACATCAGGATCTTTTACCATTTCTAATTTAGGAAGTATTGGAGGAAGTTTTTTTTCTCCTATTATTAATGCTCCTGAAGTTGCAATTCTTGGTGTGTCAAAAATTCAAATAAAACCATGGTGGAATGGAAAAGAATTTATACCATCATCAATATTACCATTATCTTTATCTTATGACCATCGTGTAATTAATGGCGCTAATGCAGCTCGTTTTATTACGTTTATTAATCAAATATTATCTGATATACATTTTTTTATTATGTAATATGTATATTTTTTATTGAACTTATTTAAGTTAAAATTTTTTATAAGAGAAAATTGCAATGAATAATACGATTCATGCTCAAGTAATAGTAATTGGATCTGGTCCTTCAGGTTATTCGGCAGCTTTTCGTTGTGCTGATTTAGGTTTAGATACTATTTTAGTCGAACGTTATAATACTTTAGGAGGTGTTTGTTTAAATGTTGGATGTATTCCTTCAAAAACTTTACTACATATAGCAAAAGTTATTAAAGAAGCAAAAGATTTACATCAATCAGGCATATTTTTTAATGAACCGGTAATTGATATTAAAAAAGTTCAAACTTGGAAAGAAAATATTATAAAAAAATTGACTAATGGTTTATCTTATATGAGAGATAAAAGAAAAATTAGAATTTTTCACGGACATGCTGTTTTTGATACTGATAAAAGTATTTCAATAATAAGTCAAGAAGATAAATTAACAGTTTTTTTTGATTCTGCAATCATTGCTACAGGTTCTAAGCCTATTCAAATTCCATCTATACCTAATGATGATGTAAGAATTTGGGATTCCAGTGATGCTTTATCATTGCAATGTATACCTAATCGTTTTTTAATTATAGGAGCTGGTATTATTGGGCTAGAAATGGCTACAATATATAGTGCATTAGGTTCTAATGTTGATATTATTGATCGATTTAATCATTTTCTTCCTGCAGTAGATCAAGATATATCTAATATATATATTAAATCGATTAATAAAAAATTCAATTTAATGTTAAATACTCATGTAGATAACATTAAATTAGATCACTCTGGATTAATTACTCATTTGATAAAAGACGGCGTTGATCAAAAAAATATGTTGTATGATGCTATATTAGTAGCAATCGGAAGAACTCCTAATATTGATAAATTGGGATTAGATAAAATCGGATTAAAGATTAATGATTTTGGTTTTATTTCGGTGGATAATCAATTAAAAACTAATATACCTCATATTTATGCTATAGGAGATGTAACTGGTTTTCCTATGTTAGCTCATAAAGGCGTTCATGAAGGACACATTGCTGCAGAAGTAATTGCTGGTAAAAAGCATTATTTTGAGCCAAGAGTAATCCCATCTATTGCATATACTGAACCTGAAATTGCTTGGGTTGGATTAAATGAAACACAAGCTAAAAAAGAGGATATAGATTATGCAATATCTATTTTCCCTTGGAGCTCATCAGGTAGAGCAATGGCATCAAATTCTACTCTAGGCATGACAAAATTAATTTTTAATAAGAATAATAATAAAATAATTGGAGGCTCTATTATAGGAACTAATGCTGGTGAATTAATTGGAGAAATTGGACTTGCTATTGAAATGGGTTGCGATGCTGAAGATATTGCATTGACAATTCATGCTCATCCTACTTTATATGAATCTATTGGGTTATCTGCAGAAATTTTTCAAGGAACTGCTACAGATGTATTAAATTATAATGCATAAGTCTTAAAGTATTTTATATTTTAATTTATTAATAGTAATTTTTATTAGAAAAAGAAAAGATGATAGAATTTTAATTTCTATGATTTTTTCTTTTTCTAAAATTTTACTGTTTATTTAATAATTTGTTATTTTAAATTTTAAAATATTATTCTAAGAATAAAAATATTTTTTATATTATCAATAATGATTTAATTAAATTAAATATATTTTATAAAATAAAATTATGTATGCATAATATTTTAGTTTATTTATTTTGTGTAATTAATATTGATACCAATGTATATATAATAAAAATTATATTTTGAAAAGTATTTATTCTATTTAATGTATTTTTGTAAGTATCTTTATAAAGATATTATTCGCATATAGATACGATATAATAATATTATTCTATTATTAAAAATATTATTTTTTTATTTATATATAATATATATGTTAATACAATATCTTTTATATATAACATATAATTCATAACAGGTTATTGAATTATTTCATTACTATTTTTGAATAATGATTTAATTGATAGTATTACTTAACGAAAAAAGATTTATATTATCTCATGTATTAGTAATATAAATTAAATTTTTTTATTATTTCAAATATGTGAATAATATTATTGATTAGTTAAACTAAAAAAATCATTTTTTATTTAATAAAAATACAACATTAAAATAATTTATATAATCTAACTATTTATTTTAACATATGAATATATTTTATCTTATATTAAAATTATATGATTTCGATATACTGCAAAATTTGATATGTATTAAGACTATAGTCATGATTTAAATAATATTTAAATAAAAATAAAGTATTAAAAATTTTTTCTATCTAATTAAATAATCATTATATATTAATTTAGAAATTAATATTTTGATTTATAGTAATAGTATATTATATAATATGAGAATTCATTGTTAATAATACTAATATATCTTATATAAGATAAAAATTTAATTTTGATAAAAATAATAGGAACATTGATGATTTTATTATATAAAACATATTAAAGATAATATTTATTTTTTAATTATTTTTTTTAAAATGTATTTTACTAATATATAAGCATTAAACGCGGCAATAGATATATTTTTTTTAAAATTAAATGTAGCGTTTTCGTTGGACAAATCAGAAATTGATTTTACTACAATAAGAGGAATATTAAATTTATAACATATTTGAGCTATAGCAGCTGATTCCATATCTACAGCTATTGCAGCAGGAAAAAGATTTTTTAAAATACTTGTATATATATTATCAGAAATAAATGAATCACCACTGATTATTAAACCTGTTTGAACATTCAATTGATTATTAAAATATTTATTTTTAAAAAATTTGTTGCATTTTTGATTAACCGTAAATTTTTGTGGATATGTAGGTATTTGTCCATAGGAATAATTAAAATTTGTCAAATCTACATCATAATAACAAACTTGTTTGGGAAGAATAACATCACCAATATTTAATGATGATTTTAAGCTCCCAGCAGAACCGCCATTAATAATAATATTTGGTTGATATACATTAATAAGAATCATAACAGCTATACTAGAAGAAACTTTTCCAATTCCTGATTCTATTAAAAAAATATTATTGTTTTTGAAAGTTCCAAGATAAACTGTATGACGTTGAATAATTATTTTTTTATACAAAAATATTATTTTTTTTAATTGTTTAATTTCTTCTTTTATCGCACCAATAATTCCAATTTTCATTTTAATAAAATCTATGTTAATTATCAAAAATATAAAAAATAATTAATATTTTGTATTATTGATTAAATACCAAATGATACACCACAACTACATGTATTTTTTGCATTAGGATTAAAAATAATAAATTTAGAACCTTCTAAGTTTTCTAAATAATCTACTGTTCCGCCATATAAATATTGTAAACTTATAGGATCAATAATTAACGAAACACCTGATTGTGTAATGATAATATCATCTGGATTTGTGCATTCATCAAAAATAAATTCATATTGAAATCCACTACAACCTCCGCCATTTATATAAATTCTTAGTTTTAAATTATAATTATTTTTAATTTTTATAATACTTTTTAATTTTTTTATTGCTTTTTCTGTAATTTTTAAGTGTTGTTTAGAAAATTTTTTCATTTTTATGATATTCTCAAAATATTTTAAATGTTTATAATATCTATTATATGATAGACAGTCTTATAATATTTAATATTTTTCATTTACATAATATCCGTGCGCCGATCGATGATTCAGTCTTTATTGGCGCCGGTTATCATTAAAAAATAATATTATTAATCAGCATTTAATTTAATATTTTCAGCAATCTTAATAATTATTAAACATTTAATCTGATTTTTTACGAAGAAAAGATGGAATATCTAAATATTCTGGCTCTTGATTAACTTTATTTTCTGAGCTTTTGATTTCTTTTTTAATATTTTTTTTGTCTATTTTTGATGAAGAAAGATTTAAATATTGATAACGATAATCCATTAACGCTTCTCTAGAAGATTTATTTTTTATTTGATTAAGATCAATATTTTTTTCCATGCCAATTCCAGTAGCGACAACTGTAACACGTAAAGTATCATTCATATCCGGATCTAAAGAAGTTCCTATTACAACAGTAGCATTATCTGATGCAAATGATCGAATTGTATTTCCTACTGTTTCAAATTCATCTAATTTTAAATCAAAACCAGCTGTAATATTAACTAATACACCACGAGCACCAGACAAATCAATATCTTCTAATAAAGGACTTGATATAGCTATTTCTGCAGATTCTTCTGCACGATTCTCTCCAGAAGATATTCCAGTTCCCATCATAGCATATCCCATTTCAACCATTACAGTACGAACATCAGCAAAATCTACATTCATTAATCCAGGTCTAGTAATTAGCTCAGCAATACCTTGTACAGCACCTTTTAAAACATTATTAGCTGCGCTAAAAGCATCAAGCAAAGAAATCCCGCGATTCAAAACTTTTAATAGTTTATCATTAGGAATTGTAATTAAAGAATCGACATATTTTGATAATTCAATTACTCCTTGTTCTGCCACAATCATTCTTTTTTTTCCTTCAAAATTAAAAGGTTTTGTAACAACTGCAACAGTTAAAATTCCTAATTCTTTTGCTATTTCTGCGACTACAGGAGCTGCTCCAGTACCTGTGCCACCTCCCATTCCAGCAGCAATAAATACCATATCAGCACCATCTAATGCAGATTTTAATATTTCTTTATCTTCTTCTGCTGATGTACGCCCAATTTCTGGATTAGCTCCAGCACCTAATCCTTTAGTAACATTATTTCCTATTTGTATAGTTTGTTCTACTTCTATTTTTCTTAATGCTTGTGCATCTGTATTAACAGCAAAAAATTCTACTCCTTCAATTCGTTCTCTTATCATATGCTCTACTGCATTACCACCTCCACCTCCAACTCCAATTACTTTAATTATCGCATTATTACTTAATTCTGTAGCTTCAAACATAATTTTTTTCCAGTATATATCTATATTTTCATAAAATTTTAAGTATTTTAAATTTTAAAATTCTTTTTTGAACCAAAAATTAATTTTTTTAAAAAATTTTTCAATAAAAGAAGTATTTTTTTGAGTTTCACTAATATTGGTATAAAATTCTTTACTATAATGTAATAATCCAGCAACTGTTGCATAATGTGGTTGCATAATATTCTCTATCAATCCGGAAACATTTAAAGGTGTAGCAATTCTTACTTTTTTACAAAACACTTTTTCTGCACACTCAGTTAAAAATGCAATATTTGATCCACCTCCTGTTAGGACTATACCGCTTAATAATTCATATTTTTCTCCTTTCTTATATAATTTTTTTTGTATATTTAAAATTTTATTTTTGATTAAAGATAATAATTCAACATATCTTGATTCAATAACTTCTATTAATTGATCTTGTTGTAAATTTGTTCGAAAATTACTATGCATATTTGAATAATCAATTTTTTTTGAAGATCCTAATGATGATTGAATTGCAGATCCATATTCAATTTTCATAATTTCTGCATCATGATGAGAAATACTAAAAGCATATGAAATATCATTAGTAACGATATTCCCAGCATATGGAATAACTTGACTATGTTGAATAAAACCATCAATATAAATATTAAAATCTATAGTTCCTCCTCCTATATCAATCATACATACACCTAGTTTACATTCTTCTTCAGTTAAAACTGCTTTACTTGAAGCTAGACCTGAAAAAACAATTTGATTAACTTTTAAATCGCATTTTTCTACGGCTTTAATAATATTTTTTGTTATATTTTGATGGCAAGTAATTAAATGAACTCTTACTTGCATACGCACTCCAGATAAACCTAATGGATTTTTTATACCAGATTGTTGATCAATTGAGTATTCTTGTGGTATTACATGTAAGATATGATGTTCATTTAAAATTTGCACAGATTTGGCTATATGTATAGCATTTTCTAGATCATCTTTTGTTACTTCTTCTTCAGAAATAGGAACAATTCCTATTTCATTTTGACAATTAATATCTTCATTAGATAATGATAAATACACTGATGTGATATGACAGTCTGCCATAGTTTCAGCTTTTTTAATAGATTCTCGTATACATTCAACAATTGCATCTAAATTATTAATTCTACCTTTATCTATACCTTTTGATACACAAGTTCCTAATCCAATAATTTTGATTGTTTCGTCTGGTAATAGCTCTCCAACTAACGTCACTACTTTAGTAGTTCCTATTTCTAATCCAACTACTAATTTTTTATCTTGTGATATGATCATTATTTCTTGACCTATACTTTTTGATTTTTTTTAAAATCAAAATATTTTTTTTAAATATTCATGCTATATTGAATCAATTATTTTATTTTGAATCATGTCAAATATACGATATACAATTAAGATTCGTTTTCAAATCGTAATTTATCTTATTATCTTATATATATTAAATATATTTATTATTCATATCTAAAATAGATAATACTAATTCATCAAATGATATTCCTGCAAAACGTGCAGACATTGGAGTTAAACTGCGATTTGTCATGCCAGGTATAGTATTAATTTCTAATAACCAAAATTGATCTTGATCATCTAATATAAAATCAATTCTTGCACAACCATGACATCCTAATGTATTCCAAGCCAACATGGCTATTGTTTTTAATTTTTTTTCTTGATTAGCGCTTAATTCACCTGAAGACGCATATTTAGCAGAATTGGATATATATTTAGCATTATAATCATAAAATTGACTTTTAGTAGAAATGAGAATAGGAGGTAAAATATTTTTACCTAAAATAGAGACAGTATATTCTTTCCCTGATATAAATTTTTCAATAATAATATTATTATCATAACTAAATGCATTTTTAATTGCGTCATAAAGTTGTGTAATAGAAGAAACAACTGTTATACCGATACTAGAACCATGTTGATTTGGTTTTATAATGACAGGAAGCCCTAATTGTAATGTTTGTTTTTCTATAGTAGAAAAAAAAGACTCAATATTTTTTTTTTTCGAAATATAAATATCAGGAGCTGTTAATAAACCGCGCGATTTCCATAATAATTTAGTTCTAAATTTATCTATAGAAATTGAAGAAGCCATGATTCCACTTCCTGTATAAGGTATATTACAATATTCCAGAAATCCTTGTATGCTACCATCTTCTCCACCCTTTCCATGCAGTGCAATAAATGCTTGATTGAATCCATTTTGTTTTAATTCTAAAATAGAATCATCACGTACATCAATTGGATAAGCATTTAATTTAGATTTTAATAAACTATTAAGAATTGCATATCCTGATTTAATAGAAACATCTCTTTCTGAAGATGTTCCACCTAACAAAACTGCTATTTTTTTATTCATATTATCACTTTTTTTATTTTTTGAATTAATTTTTGATGAATGATTTGATTTATATCACCAGCGCCTTGTATTAGAATAATATCGTTTCCACTTAATTTTGACATAATAGTATCTAATATAATATTATTATCATTAATTAATGTAATATCATTCTTTTTTAATTTTTTAATATCATTATACAGCGCAAAACTATCTGCTCCAAAAATATATTGTTCGTTTGCTGGATATACATGTAATATTAATAAAAAATCGACTTGACATAAACTTTTGATAAAATCATTATATAAATTATGTGTTCTAGTATAACGATGAGGCTGAAAAATCATAATTAAATTTTTATTTGGCCAACTCATCCTGATTGTTTTAATATTTTCTGATAATTCTGTAGGATGATGTCCATAATCATCTATAAAAATAGCACTATTATTATCTATATTTTTGTTAATTAAATATTTTCCTAAAAATTCAAATCTTCTACAAGTGCCTTGAAAATTTTTTAAAGATTTAATTATATTTTCATTGTTTATCTTCTCATGAATTGCAAGCGCAATAGCAGCTGTAGCATTTAATATATTATGCTTTCCTGGCATATTTAATGTTATATTTAATATAGTTTGATTTTTTATAATTAATTGAAATGTTGACACAAATTGAGTTTGTGTATAATCGCAAATACGAATATCTGCATTTTGATTAAATCCATATGTAAGCAATTTACATTTAACATGAGGTAAAATACTGTGAATTGCATCATTATCTATACATATAATAGCAATGCTATATAATGGTATTTTGTTTAAAAAAGTTAAAAATGCTTTTTTTAATTTAATAAAATTATGATTATAATAATCCATATGGTCAGATTCAATATTAGTAACAATAACTATTTTGGGATTTAATAATAAAAATGAACCATCACTTTCATCTGCTTCTGCAATTAAATAATTAGAATTTCCTAATTTTGCATGAGAATTGATAGATTTTATTAAACCACCATTAACGATAGTAGGATCCAAACCGGTTTCAATAAAAATATCTGAAATCATAGAAGTAGTAGTTGTTTTTCCATGAGTACCAGAAATTGCTATCCCATATTTAAATTGCATTAACATGCTTAACAAATTTGCTCTTGATAATATAGGAATATTATTTTTTTTAGCACTAATTATTTCTATATTATTTGATTTAATAGCACTAGATCTTACAATAATATCAACGTTTTGAATATTTTTTTCAGCATGTTGAAAATATATTTTTGCTCCGAGATTAATCAATTGTTCTGTCATGTTGTTTTTTAACAAATCTGAACCGCTAATTTTATATCCTAATTGTAATAAAATTAAAGCAATTCCTGACATACCTGATCCACTAATGCCAATAAAATGAATATTTTTTTTTGTTTTATTAGTTTTAAAAAAATTAATTTTTTTTATATTCATATTGTTTAGATATATTATTAATAATATTAAAAATATTTTTCGTTGCGTCACGTACACCCAAAGAAAAAGCTCTTTCTGCCATAATTAAAAGTTTTTTTCTAGTTAACGCATTCAATATGTTTACTATTGATATAGTATTCAAATTAGATTGATCAATAATTTTAGCAGCACCAACTCTTTCTAGATCTTCGGCATTACGATGTTGTTGTTTATCTTTATGTGGATAAGGTATAAATATAGCAGCCAATCCAACTATAGATATTTCACTTACTGTAAGAGCTCCAGAACGACAAATAATTATATCTGCCCATTGATAAGCATCAGCCATATTTTTAATAAAAGAAGTAATTAAAACGTGATCTAATCCGAGTTTTTTATATTTTTTTTTAGTTTGTTCTAATTCATTTTTACCTGTTTGATGCCAAACAACAATTTGTTTTTTGAGTAAAAAAAATGCTTCTGGTAAAATATGATTTAAAATAGATGCTCCTTGACTACCTCCTATTACTAATATCCTTAAAAAACCTATTCTATTTTTAAAGCGTTCAATAGGTTTTGGGGTATTTATGATACTTTCACATACTGGATTTCCTACAACTATTGCATGTTTTAAAGCTCCAACATATGCTTGTATATTTTGAGTAGATATTTTCGATAACCAATAATTAGTAATACCTGCAATTTTATTTTGTTCATGAATAATCAGTGGAATATTAGACTGCCAAGCAGCTATTCCTCCTGGACCAGATACATATCCTCCCATTCCTAAAATAATATTTGGAGACCAATTTTTGATTATTTGATTAATTTGGTAACAAGCACGTAATATGTATATTGGTGAAAAAATTATTTTTTTTAAGTTAGCATTCCGTAATCCTTGAATTTTAATAAAATGAATTCTTATATCATATTTTGGTATAATTTCAGATTCAATACTATTTTTTGTCCCTATCCAATTTACAGACCACCCTTTTTTTATTAAATAACGTGCTATAGTTAATCCTGGAAAAATATGACCACCACTACCTCCAGCCATGATTATTATTTTTTTAGAAATCATTTCGATCCTCTAGGAAAAGCTTGTGATGTTTTTAATCTTAACTCAAAATCGATTCTTAATAGAAAAAAAATAGCTATTGAATTAATAATTAAACTTGAACCGCCATAACTAATAAATGGTAAAGTTAATCCTTTGGTAGGTAAAAGACCAGTAACAGCACCAACATTAATAAATGTTTGAAAGCTAAGCCAAATGCCAATTGAAGAAGCTAAAAATCCTGAAAAAATTTGCTTTATTTCTAAAGCTTTTTGTCCAATATGTAAAGCACGAATGGAAATAATAAAAATAATAAAAAGTATACAACAAGAACCAATACAACCGAATTCTTCACCTATAATAGAAAATATAAAATCACTATGCGCGTCTGGTAAATAATTTAATTTTTGTATTGAGTTTCCTAAACCTTTTCCGAGAAAATTTCCTTGACCTAATGCAATTAATGATTGTGTTAATTGATATCCGTGACCAAATGGGTCTTCCCAAGGATTCCAAAAAGATAATACTCTTTTAATGCGATAGGGTTCTAATAATATTAATAAAATAATTGATAAAATACTGATAGTAATAATAAATAAAAATTGTCCTATTTTAACTCCAGATAGGAATAATACTGTAATAGTAGTAAAAAAAATAACAATAGCTGTTCCTAAATCAGGTTCTGCTAAAAGTAGCATAGATTCTATAATAATTACACTCATGGGTTTAAAAAATCCCCAAAAATGATTACGTACTTCATAATATTTTCGTGATAAATAACTAGCTATATAACAAAAAGAAGTAATTTTACATATTTCAGATGGTTGTATATGTAAAAAACCTATATTTATCCATCTAAATGATCCATGTATTGAATTTCCAATTATTAAAACAAAAATAAGTAATAAAATTGAAGTAATTAGTATAAAAATACTATTTGTTTTCCAAAAACTCATGGGAGTTCGTAAAATAATCAAAGATAATAAAAATATTAAAAAAAAATATAATATTTCTCTTTTAATAAAAAAAAATGGTGTATGATATATATTTTGACTAATAGGTATAGAAGTAGAAATAACCATAATAAATCCAATAGAAAATAAATTCAATGTTAACCATAATAATATGCGATCATATAGTATGACATGAAAAATTTTGGCATCTATTTTTTCTAAATTATTTTCTTTATTTGTTATTTTTTCTTTTTGTATTTGCATTACGTGTGTTCCTGTATGATCTTTATAAAAAGATTACCTCTCTCTTCAAAATTAGAAAATTGATCTAAACTGCTACATCCAGGAGATAAAAGTACGGTGTCTCCTGATTGAATATTTTTTAAAATTAGCATCATTGCTTCTTCTAATTTATTTACATAGATTGATTTTTTTTTACATATTTGCGAAATTTTTAATCCATCTTTACCAAAACAATAAATTTTTATTTTTGTTTTTTTAAAATATTTTTTTAATATATCAAAAGTATTTGATTTGCTATCTCCGCCTAATAATAAATGTATCATACCTGTTGTATGTACAGATTTTAAAGCTGCTTCAGTACTATTAACATTAGTAGATTTAGAATCGTTTATCCAATGTATATTATTTTCATTCTTAATTGTTTGAAATCTATGTGGTAAACTAATAAAATTTTTTAATATATATATTGTATGTTTTCTAGAAAATTGCATTGCATCTGAAATCGCAATAGCAACTAATACATTATTATAATTATGATAACCAGATAATAATAATTCAGAACTATTTAGTATTTTTTGGTTTTTATGAAATAAAATATAAGAATCTGATTTTTGATCAATATAGTAATCACTATTTTTATTTCCAAAAGTAATGAAAGTTTTATTTTTTTTATATAAAATATTTTTTAATTGATCATAAGAATTCATTATGCAAATATCGGCTTGATGAAAAATAGATAATTTAGTTTGTTTATACTGTTCAAAACCTTGTGGATAGCGATTTATATGATCTTTAGAAATATTTAAGATCACAGATATTTTTGATTTTAAGTTAAATGTATTTTCTAACTGAAAACTAGATAATTCTATGATATAGAGATCTGTTTTTTTATCAATTATATCTAAAACTGGTAAACCAATATTTCCACCTAACAAAGCACGATAACCAGCATATTTTGCAATTTTTGTAATCATTGTAGCTACAGTGCTTTTTCCGTTTGTTCCTGTAATAGCAATGATTGGAACAGATACCTCTCTTGCAAATAATTCTATATCACTAATAATTTCAATTCCTAATAAACGTGCTTTGATTAAAATTGGTTTAAAAGGAGAAATTCCTGGACTAATAATAATTAAATCTGATTCTATAATCCATTCATTTTTTAAACCACCTAAACTATATTGAATATTTTTAGGTATTTTCATAAATAATACAGGATTGTGAGATTCATCAATAATTTTTGGTTTTATACCTTTTTTTAAAAAAAAATTAATACAAGATATTCCAGTTAATCCTATTCCTAAAATTAATATTTTTTTGCCAAAATAATTGTATGACATTAACATACCTTTAATGAAATAAGTCCTATAAGCACGAAAATGAATGATATAATCCAAACTCTAACAATAATTAAAGGTTCTAATATACCTTTTTCTTCATAGTGATGATGAATTGGAGCCATTTTAAACATTCTTTTTTTTCTTATTTTAAAAGATAGTATTTGTAATATTACTGAAATAGCTTCACACACAAAAATACCACCCATAATAACCAGTAATAATTGTTGATGTAATAAAATTGCTATTGTTCCTAAAACACCCCCTAAAGATAATGATCCTACATCTCCCATAAAAATTTTAGCTGGATAACTATTAAACCATAGAAAACCTAAGCCTGATCCAATTATTGCAGAACATAATATAGCTAATTCACTTGAGTCTTTTACATAAGCAATATTTAAATAATTAGAGTTATTTATGTTATCACTAAACAAAGATATTAATGCAAAACCAGATATTGCAAAAATAACAGGCATAATAGCTAACCCATCTAATCCATCTGTTAAATTAACCGCATTACTGGTTCCAACGATGACAAAATAAGAAAGAAAAATATATAAATAATATACTTCAAAAGTATTTTTTATATGAAACGGGATAATTAATTGAGTAAAAAAAATGTTTGGAGTATTATATTGTATAATATATATTAAAAATATAGCATAAATAGACATCCAAAAATATTTCCATATTAATTTTAATCCTTGACTATTTTTATGTTTAATTTTTTTATAATCATCTATAAAACCTATTATCCCATATGTTATTAAAATGCTTATAATTAACCAAATATCTATATTTGATAGATTGCAATATATCATTGTGGAAAAAAATATAGAAAAAATAATAATTATTCCACCCATAGTTGGTATATTTTGTTTTAAATAATGTTTTTTAGGACCATTATGACGAATTATTTGAAATTTTTTATATTTTTCTAAAAAACATATTAAATACGGCATCATATATAAACTAATAAAAAAAGACGTTAACAAGCTAAGTATCATACGATACGGAATATAAAAAATTATATTCATATTTAAAAATAAGTATTTATTTAAAAATATTAACATTTTTTGCTCTCTTGGATAATATGTTCTACTACTTCTTCCATTTTTGTCTTACGAGATCCTTTTACTAATATTGTAATTGTTGTTTTTTTTAAGATATAATCGTGTAATTTATTATTTAGATCTGTTTTACTCATAAAATGCTCTCCATTATCAAATATTTTAGTAATTTCATGGCTAATTTCTCCTACACTAAAAATTTTATGAATTTTAGATAAATTAGCATGATTTCCTATCATGCGATGATATAATCGACTATTTTTACCTAATTCAGCCATATCTCCAGTTACTAATATTTTATAACCAGGCATTTTTTCTAATACTTTGATTGCTGTAATCATAGATGCAACATTAGAATTATAAGTATCATTAATTAAAATTTTATTTGAATCTAACATTATAGTTTCTAGTCTGTTTGATAACTTAGGAGTATTTAATAGTCCTATTTTAATTGTTTGCAAAGGTATTTGAAGAGCAAAAGATAGAGCGCTAGCAGCTAATGCATTAGATATATTCTGATAGCCTAAGAAAGGTAGAGAAATATTTATTTCTCCATTAGGGGTGTGCATTAAGAAAGATGTACCATGTATATTGGTATTAATATTACTAGAAAAAAAATTACTATATTTTTTTTTTTAATAGAAAAATATATAATATTATTGTTAATAATATTTTTTTTCCATTTTGATAAATGGTGACTATCTAAATTAATAACTACTGTACCATTAGGTCTTAGACCTGAAAAAATTTCTGATTTTGCTTGAGATACTCCTAGCAATGATTTAAAACCTTGTAAATGAGCATATTGAATATTATTAATTAATATAATTTCTGGTTGACTCATATTACTAATATATGAAATTTCACTTGGTTTGTTAGCTCCTAGCTCAATGACAGCATATTTATGTGAATGATTTAACTGCAATAATGTTAAAGGAACGCCTATATTATTGTTAAAATTACCGATAGTAGATATGGTATTGCCATTCTGTCTTAATATAGAAGCTGTCATTTCTTTTACTGAAGTTTTTCCACAAGAACCAGTAATAGCTAATATTTTGGCATTCGTTTGTTTACGAACCCAAGCTGCAATTTGACCTAAAGCAAGAGATGTATTTTGAACAATAATATATGAAATATGACATTGAATATGTTTTTGTGTGACTATTGCAGCACAACCTTTTTCTATTGCATCTTTTATAAAAATATGAGCATCGAAATTTTTCCCGATTAAAACAATAAATAAACAATTTTTAATAATTTTTCTACTATCGATTATAATATTATCTATAAGTAAATCTTTTCCACAAAGTTGTCCATTAGTAATCATAGCTATAGTTTTTAAGGATATAGAAATCATATATTTTTTTCCAATAGATTTAATACGGTTTTTTGATCTGAATAAATAATAGATTTATTTCGAATGATTTGTGTTGTTTCGTGTCCTTTTCCTGCTATAAAAATTATATGATTATATTTTGCTTTAAAATAAGCATAAGATATTGCTTTTTTTCTATTTCGAATAATGATGATTTTTTCTTTTTTTTGACAACCACTTAAAATATCTTGAATAATTACTGTTTCTTTTTCATGTCTAGGATTATCATTAGTAATAATTACTTGATTTGATATATTTTCTGCGATATTTCCCATAATAGATCGTTTAGTTTTATCTTTTTCACCTCCACATCCAAATATGCACCATATATATTTTTTATAATGTAAGCGAATTGCATTTAGTGTTTTTTTTAAGGCATCTGGTGTATGAGCATAATCAATAATAAAAATTGGTTTATTTTTTTTAGTGAATATTTGCATTCGACCACTGATCGGTTTTATTTTTTTAGATAAATTAATTATATCTGATAAATTATGACCTAATTCTAAAAGAGCTGCTAATGATAATAAAAGATTTGTGACATTAAAATCTCCAATTAAACAAGATGATATTTCTGCGTTTCCCCAACTAGATTCAAACGTAATATGAACATAATTATCAATAAGTGTAATTTGAGTCGCATTTAACCACTTTGTGGCATATTTTTTTTGACTAGAATCATTAATAGTAACTGCTACTGTATAAAAATTAAATAATTTTTTTAACCATTTTTTTCCATATGGATCATCAGCATTTAATATGATTTTTTGCACTTGATGTGTACTAAATAATAACCATTTTGCTGATTCGTATTTTTCCATATTATCATGATAATCTAAATGCTCTGGTGTTAGATTTGTAAATATCGCAATATAAAATGGAATAGATATAACACGATTTTGTGTTAAACTATGTGAAGATACTTCCATTGTAACTAATTTAGCTTTTTTTTTTAATGCTATAGATAAAAAAGAGTGAATTATAATTGCAGAAGATGTAGTATTTTTTGTTGGATATAAAGAATTGTGAAAACCGTTCCCTAAAGTGCCCATAGTTGCAGTTTTATTACCTAATAAATAACTCCATTGATTGATTAGTTGCGTTACAGTAGTTTTTCCATTGGTTCCAGTCACTCCTATAATTGTTAATTTTTTTTCTGGCTGATCATAAAAACGACTCGCTAATTTTGATATATTTTTAGATAGATCAAAAAATTTTATTATAGGTATTTGATTAATATATTTATATATTCCATGTTCTATTTTGTTATCAGTATTATATAAAATAGCTGATACTTGTTTTTTAATCACTTGATAAATAAAATTACGCCCATCTTGTTTAACACCTGGAACAGCTATAAATAACTCTCCTTTAATTGATTGTCTACTATCCATATTTAAAGTTAAAATATTTTTTTTTGGAGCATATTTGATCCATGGAGATAATAAATACTGTAAACACGTTTTTTTTATTAATTGCATATTATTTAATTTTTTCAACATGATGATTTAACAAATTATCAGGTGCTATATTCATAGTTTTAAATATTAAAGTCATGATTTGACTAAAAACTGGAGCAGAAACTGAACCTCCGTAATATTTTCCTTCTTTTGGATTATCTATCATAATTACTAATGAAAACATAGGACGACTAACTGGTGCTATACCTGCAGTATATGCTATATATTTTTTTACATAATGTCCGTTTTTATCAATTTTTTTTGCTGTTCCTGTTTTAATAGCAACTCGGTATCCTTTTACTGCAGCTTTTATACCTGATCCTCCAGATTGCGAAACACTTTCCATCATATTAATTACTTTATTTACATATATTTCAGGAAAAACTCTAATTCCAGGTATTATTTTATCAACTTTAAGAATTGAAAGAGGTCGATATATTCCACCACTACCAATTGTTGCATATAATCGTGTTAGCTGAAGTGGAGTAACCATTAATCCATACCCAAATGAAAAAGTAGCTTTATCTAAATCAGACCAATTTTTTTTTTTAGGTAAAAAACCGTTTTGTTCACCAACTAATCCTAATTGAGTAGGTTGTCCTAAGCCAAAATTTATATAACTATTAACTAGCTGTGTTGTAGGAATTAATAATGCAATTTTTGATATACCTACATTGCTAGATTTTTTCAAAATACCAGTAATTGATAGTTTTTCGTAATATGAAATATCTTTAATTTGATGTTTATTAATTACAAATGGTTTAGTTTTAATAATAGAATTTTCTTGAATAATACCTAATCTTAATGCTTCCATAATAACTATAGGCTTAACTGTTGATCCTGGTTCAAACATGTCAGTAATTGCTCTATTACGAATATTTTTTTTAACTATATGATGCATATTATTAGGATTATATGAAGGGAAATTTGCCATAGCTAAAATTTCTCCTGTTTTAATACTTATCAAAATTGCAGTTCCAGAATTGGCATTATTTTTTTCAACAGCTTTATGTAATGCATGATATACAATTGTTTGTAATTTTTTATCAATACTTAATGTTACATTATTAGATATATTTTTTTCAACTAAAGGTATACTTTCAATAATATGTCCATTTGTATCTTTTCTTATTTTTCTTTTACCTGGTTTTCCTGTCAAAAGAGTATTAAAACTTTTTTCAACACCTTCAATTCCTATGCCATCAATATTAGTAAATCCTATTAGTTGGGCTGCAATTTTACCAGAAGGATAATATCTTTTTGATTCTTCTAATAAAAATATTCCAGGTAAATTTAATTTTTTAATATATTCTCCAACTTCAGGAGTTACTTGTCTAGCTAAATAAATAAATTTAGACATTTTATGATTATTAATATTTGATAATATCGTTTGTAGCGGTATAGAAAGGATATCAGATAAAGCTTGCCAACGATGATTATTATTAATATTATTAATATTAATAATTTCTGATGGATTAGCACAAATCGCATTAACTGATATTGTAACTGCTAAAGGATATCCTGATCGATCTTTAATAATTCCTCTAGTATTCAATAAAGATTGTGTTCTGGATGTTCTAAGGTCACCTTCTCGTATTAGTTGATCTGAATTAATTACTTGTAAAAAGATAATTCGTATAGTTAAAACAAAAAAAGATAGAAAAATAAAAATATATAATATAAAAAGACGCCAGTTTAAATAAGTATGTTTTTTTATTTTTTTTTCTTTAAAAAAAATGATTTTACTTTTTTTATACATGTTTTAAATGATATCCATCAATTAAATTATTTATGAAAAAAATATTATTTTTTTTTTGTAGAATGATTTGATAAAGCATTTTTTTCAATAATTAAATTCCTCCATTCATTATTTTTTTTTTTTTTTGTAAAATAAGTTCTTCTTCTTGAGAGACTAATAAACGGGTTTCATATACTGTAATAATTATCACAATAGAGGATAATAAAATTGAGATTAATAAGATTAAATAAGTTTTTCCATACAATATAAAATCGTTTTTAATAATTTTTAGTAAATCATAACGTTGAATTGTCATATTGATATTTTTTTTCTGCTATTCTTAGTATAGAGCTTCTTGCTCTAGGATTATATTGGATTTCAAATTGACTTGGAAATATACGATCAATTACTTTTAACTTACATGTTTTAAGTTTGTTTAATTGTTTTTCTGTAATAGGAATCCCATGTGGAACAATATTTGATCTACTGTTTTTTGAAATAAATTTTTTCACTATTCTATCTTCTAATGAATGAAAACTAATAATTAATATACGTCCTCCTGGTTTTAATATTTCTATTGTACTTTCTAAAGCTGTTTGTATTTCCTTTAATTCTTGATTAATATGAATCCTGATGGCTTGAAAACTTCTTCTTGCTGGATGTTTAAACATATATTTTGTCGGTATAGCATATCGGATAATATTCGATAACTCTAAAGTATTAGTTATTTTTTTTATATTACTAAATTTTTTAATAGCATAAGCTATTTTATTCGAAAATCGTTCTTCTCCAAATGTTTTTAATACATAAGCAATTTCTTTGATACTACTTGAAAATAACCAATCTGCAGCAGAAATACCATATTGAGGGTTCATACGCATATCTAAAGGTCCATCTTTTTTAAATGAAAAACCTCTATAATTATTATCAAGTTGTATTGAAGATATTCCTAAGTCAAATATAATTCCATCAACTTTTCCTACAATTTTCTGATTTTGAGCATAATCTAATAATTTTGAAAAATTTTGATGATGTATCTGAAAACGTTTATCTTTTATGTTTTTCCCAATACAATAAGATTCTGGATCTTGATCAATAGCATACAATTTTCCATTATTGCCTAAATTTTTTAAAATTTCTTTTGTATGTCCTCCCATTCCAAACGTACTATCAATATAAATACCATTTTTCTTTATTTTTAAATGATGAATAATTTCTTTTTTCATTACTGGAATATGATTGAATACAGTATTCATGTTTTTAATATACTTTACATTTTATAAATAACATTAATAAAGAAAATTGTAACATGGTCATGTTAAACAACGACCATGTTTGATAAAATATGTTTAATGTATAATATAGTATAAATATTTAATCTATTAAAAATATAAAAAAATTATTTTTATACATAAACTATTTTGAATAATTTATAAATATATTTTATTAGAAAATATAACATGTAAAAATTTTTATATTTCATCCTCGAGTAATGCCTATAATACCTGATCGACTTAATTCAATCACATCTGACAAATTTCGGATGATTTTTAGAAATGCATCAATTTTTTTAGTTGTCCCAGATAATTGTAATATATATGTATTAGATGTAATATCTACAATTTGCCCACGAAATACTTCAGTAATATGTTTAATATCATCTTTTTTATATTTATTAAACTTAACTTTTAACAATATAATTTCACGTTCAATGATATTTGAAAGTGGATTAATCTGAATAACTCGCAATACATCGATTAATTTATGTAATTGTTTTTCAATTTGCTCAATTGATTTTTCATTGCCTATCGTTTGTATAGTTATTTTTGATAATGATGGATCTTCAGTTGGAGCTAATGTAATTGTTTCTATATTATATCCTCTTTGTGAAAATAAACCGATCACTCGCGATAATGCACCTGATTCATTCTCTAATAAAATTGATAAAATTCTTCGCATATTTTTACGAAACCTCTTTTTTCCTTAGCCACATTTCATTCATTCCTCCTCCTTGAATTTGCATAGGATAAACATGTTCAGAACTATCAACATCAATATCTACAAAAACTAAATGACCATCAGATAATTTTTTTAATGCCGTTTTTAATTGATTATGTAAATTTTTTGGTTTTCTAATTTTAATACCACAATGTCCATAAGATTCTGATAATTGGATAAAGTTTGGAAGCGAATTCATATAAGAATGAGAATGTCGTCCAGAATAAAGTATATCTTGCCACTGTTTGACCATACCTAAAGAAGAATTATTTAAGTTTAATATTAATATTGATAAATTATATTGTTTTGCTGTAGATAGTTCTTGAATATTCATTTGAATACTACCATCTCCTGTAACACAAATGACAGTGTCTTCTGGATATGCTAATTTGACTCCTAATGCTGCAGGTAATCCGAAACCCATTGTACCTAATCCACCTGAATTAATCCAACGTCTAGGTTGGTTAAATGGGTAATATAATGCTGTAAACATTTGATGTTGACCAACATCTGAAGTAATATAAGCATTTCCTTTAGTTAATTTAAAAAGAGTTTCAATTACTTGTTGCGGTTTGATTGTTTTATCGTCCTGTTGATACTGTAAACTATTGTTTTTTTTCCATTTGTTAATTGTATCCCACCAAGATTCTAAACATACAATATTTTCTTTTTTTTCAAGTAATTTTAACATTTTTTTCAAGATGTATTTTGCATCACCAACAATAGGAATATTTGCCATAACAGTTTTAGAAATTGACGTAGGATCAATGTCAATATGTAAAATAATAGCATTAGGACAGTATTTATTTAAATTATTTGTTGTACGATCATCAAATCTTACACCAATTGCAAAAATTACATCTGCATTATGTATTGTCATATTAGCTTCATAAGTGCCATGCATTCCTAACATAGAAATACTTTGCACATGATTACCTGGAAAAGCACCTAATCCCATTAAAGAAGTAGTTACAGGACAGTTAGTTTTTTCTGCAAAAATTTTTAATTCTTCATGACTTTCAGAACTAATAATTCCTCCTCCTGCGTAAATTACAGGTCTTGTAGCTTTTAAAAAGATATCTAATGCTTTTTTAATTTGACCAGTATGACCTTTATTAGTTGGGTTATAAGAACGCATATAAATATTTTTTGGCCATTTATAACAAAAATTACTTCTTTTTTTTAAGACATCTTTTGGTAAATCAATGACTACTGGTCCTGGACGACCACTTGACGCCAACCAGAAAGATTTTTTAAAAATTACCGGGATATCTTCAGTTTTTTTTACCAAAAAACTATGTTTAACTATTGGGCGAGAAATGCCAATCATATCGCACTCTTGAAAAGCATCATATCCAATTAACGAAGAAGACACTTGGCCAGATATGACTACCATAGGAATAGAATCCATGTATGCAGTAGCAATACCAGTAATTGCATTAGTTGCTCCTGGTCCAGAAGTTACTAACACAACACCAATTTTACCAGTAGCACGAGCATATCCATCTGCCATATGAGTCGCCGCTTGTTCATGTCGAACTAAAATATGTGTAATTCCACCAATAGTTTTTATAGCATCATAAATATCTAGTACAGCACCACCAGGATAGCCAAATATATACTGTATTTCTTGATCAATTAATGATCGAATAACCATTTCAGCTCCTGATAATATTTCCATCTTTTCCTCCAGGATGCTAATTTATTAGGTAGTATATCTTTACTTTATTGCTTTATTTATTAGTTTATCCTGTAGTTTAACGAGATAAATTAGCAATATTAAATTTATAAAATATTATTGAAGATTATTTCAAAAAATTTACATAAACTCATGTTTTTTATTATTATGATAATATCAGATATTATTAATGAATAGAACGTATTCAACATAATTTATATCACGTTAATTTCGATTATAAATAATAATAAAATAATATATTTTCAACTTAAGTTAGATAATATACCAATCAATATATTATATTCTAAGAAATGATGTTTACTAAATAAATAGTATTATAATTTTAATGATATAATAAATTTTTAAAAAAAATTAATTATTTTGTATATATTACAGCTTATTTATAATTATTTTTTTAAAATTTTGCACTAAAGTAAAAGATAACTAAATTATACATTATACAAATATTATTTTTTACATGAATATAATTTAAATTTTCTTTTTCAAAAAAAATAATGCTTGTAACAATTTTTTTTGATTGATTTGATTAATAAACATATTTCATAATAAATATTTTAAGATAGATATTTAAGAGAAATAGAGTTAAATAGTTATGAAGTGTATAATAAACATTTATCTGACATAATGTCATGATGATATTTTTTATTTATCGCTTAGATTGTAATTATGAGAAAGAAATAATGAAAAAATTAGTTATAATATTAAAAAAAACACCTTTCATTTTCACTGTATTACTCAGTTTAGGTATTTTTTGTCAGAATTTTGCTGTTAGCAAAATGCATAGTCATGCATTTTCTAAAACAGCATGTCCTAGTTTAGCTCCAATGTTAGAAAAAGTAATGCCTTCAGTAATTAGTATTAATGTTGAAGGAAGTACAATAGTACATACTTCACGTTTACCTCATCCATTTCAACCATTTTTTGGTGATAATTCTCCTTTTTGTCAAGAAAACTCACCGTTTTATAATTCACCTTTTTGTCAATTGAATCCTAATTCTAATAATACTAATGAAAAATTTCGAGCATTAGGATCGGGTGTGATTATTAATGCTGAAAAAGGATATGCCGTCACAAATAACCATGTTGTTGAACATGCAAACAAAATTCAAGTACAATTGAGTGATGGACGTCGTTATGAAGCGCATGTTATTGGTAAAGATGCGCGTTCTGATATAGCTTTAATACAATTAAAACATGCAAATAATTTAAGCGCAATAAAAATTGCTGATTCTAATTCGTTACGAGTAGGAGATTATACTGTAGCTATCGGAAATCCATATGGATTAGGAGAAACAGTGACTTCAGGTATTATTTCTGCTTTAGGACGTAGCGGGTTGAATATTGAACATTATGAAAATTTTATTCAAACTGATGCTGCTATTAATAGAGGTAATTCTGGTGGGGCTTTGGTAAATTTAAATGGTGAATTAATAGGCATTAATACTGCTATTTTAGCTCCAGATGGTGGAAATATTGGCATAGGATTTGCTATCCCAGGAAATATGGTTAAAAGTTTAGCTGAACAAATTGTACAATTTGGACAAGTTAGAAGAGGAGAATTAGGTATAATTGGGATGGAACTTAATTCAGATTTAGCAAAAATAATGAAGATTAATATACAAAAAGGGGCGTTTGTTAGTCAAGTGATGCCGAATTCTTCTGCTTTTGAAGCAGGCATTAAAGCTGGAGATATTATTATTTCTTTAAATAAAAAACCTATTTCTAGTTTTTCTGCATTACGTGCAGAAATTGGGTCATTACCGGTAAAAACAAAAATGGAATTAGGAATTTTTAGAACAGGAAATATTAAAAATATAATTGTTGAATTAAAAGAATCTACTAGAAATAATTTGAATTCAGAAAATATTTATGTAGGAATAGAAGGTATAGAAGTATATAATTTTACGTTCAATGGAAAACATGTAGTAAAAGTAAAAAATGTCAAATTAAATACTCCAGCATCTAAAATAGGATTTAAAAAAGATGATGTTATTCTTGGAGTTAATCAAAAATTCATTAGTAATATAAATGAATTAAAAGCTGTGTTAGATAGTAAACCAAAAATATTAGTATTTATTGTTCAAAGAGGTAATAATACTATATATTTAGTTAGTGAATAATAATTATAATAATCCGCCCGAAAAACACGGGCGGTTTATTTTTATGTAACATTTCTTAGTAATTGGTTAATTTCTGTTTTTTTTAATGTTTTTGAATCTACTTTTTTAACAATAATAGCAGCATAAAGATTATATTTTTTATTGTTTGATGGTAAGCTACCAGGTACTACTACAGAATTAGATGGTACTCTTCCATAAAAAATTTTGTCATTTTCTCTATCGTAAATTTTAGTACTTTGCCCAATAAAAACACCCATAGAAATTACTGATCCTTTTTCGATAATAACTCCTTCTACAATTTCAGAACGAGCTCCAATAAAACAATTATCTTCAATAATTGTAGGATTATTTTGTAACGGTTCTAATACACCTCCTATACCTACACCTCCAGATATATGGACGTTTTTTCCAATTTGAGCGCACGATCCTATAGTAGCCCAAGTATCTATCATACTCCCTGTATCAATATATGATCCTATATTAATATAAGAAGGCATAATAACTGTTTTATAATTAATGAATGCACCATATCTGATGGTGGCTGGAGGCACTATTCTAATTTGTTCTTTTTGAAACTGATCTTCATTGTATTGCTCATATTTTAATGGAATTTTATCATAGTAATTGGTATGATTACCTGTTATAAGTCTGTTTTGTTTGATATACATATATAATAAAACTGCTTTTTTTAACCATTCATGTGTAATCCAAACATTGTTTTTTTTTTCCGCTATTCTAATAGAACCAGAATTTAACAATGTAATAATTTCAAATATGCTTTGTATGACATTATAATCAATATCATTAAAATTTATTTTATTTTTATTTTTATATACTTTTTCAACTATTTGTTTTAATTTTTTCATTGATTATACAAACCTATTTTTAATACATTAAATATTATTTTTACACTAATTTAAGTTTTGTTAATTAATTTTGGAGAAATTATTTCGCCTTTTTGCCATGTTAAAATATCACAACCATATTCTGTTACTAATATTGTATGTTCATATTGTGCAGATAAAGAATTATCTTGAGTTTTAACTGTCCATCCATCTGACATACATCTAACATGTCGCTTACCAGCATTAATCATTGGCTCGACTGTAAAAATCATTCCTTTTTCTAGAAGAATATTATTATTTTTATTATAATAATGTAATATATGAGGTTCTTCATGAAAATTTCGACCAATTCCATGACCACAATATTCTTCTACAACAGAAAAATTATGTTTATTTACATATTTTTCGATTATTTTACCAATTTTATATAATGGTATACCTGGTTTAATTGATTTTAAAGACAAATACAGACTGTTTTGAGCTACTTGACATAAATTTTTTGATAAAAGATTAACTTTACCTACAAAAAACATTTTTGAAGCATCACCGTAATATTTATTTTTAATAACTGCAATATCAATATTAACTATATCTCCTTCTTTTAATATCTGTTTTGTATTAGGTATACCATGACAAACTACATCATTGATTGAAATACATATAGATTTTGGAAAACCATGATAGCCTAAACAAGCTGGAATAGCTTGTTTTTTCCGTACAATATAATCATGACAAATTGTATTAATATCTTCAGTATTTATATTTGGTTTAATATATTTACTTATCATTTCTAACACTTCAGCTGCTATTTTGCCAGATTTTCTCATATTTTTGATTTCTAATGCTGTTTTAATTATACAACTCATAGTATTTAGTCACTTGTTATATCAATTTTGATAATTTAAGATATGTTTAAATTATACTGTAAAATATATTATTTTTTTTTTATTTAATTTAAAATATATAAACAAATTTTTATTAAAAATGTGATATAAACATATTTTATATTATAAAAAATAAGAGAAGATAAAATTAATATATTGATATTTGCTATTTTTTAATATATTACTTAATAAAGTATTTAATATTTTATATGCCAGGAGTGTAAATATGGAAATGATATCAATGCGAGATATGCTTAAAGCCGGAGTTCATTTTGGTCATCAAACACGTTATTGGAACCCAAAAATGAAACCTTTTATTTTTGGCGTACGAAACAAAGTGCATATTATTAATTTAGAAAAAACTTTGCCAATGTTTAATTTAGCTCTTGCTGAATTAAAGAAGATATACTTAAGAAAAGGGAGAATACTATTCGTAGGTACTAAACGAGCTGCTAGTAAAAAAATTAAAGAAACTGCTATACATTGCGAACAATTTTATGTAAATCATCGTTGGTTAGGAGGAATGTTAACAAACTGGAAAACTGTTCGTCAATCTATCAAACGCTTAAAAGATTTAGAAATAGAATCAAAAGATGGTACATTTTCTAAATTAACCAAAAAAGAAGCATTAATAAGATCAAGAGAATTATATAAATTAGAAAATAGTTTAGGAGGAATTAAAAATATGGGAGGTCTTCCTGATTGTTTATTTGTCATCGACGCTTCTCATGAAAATATTGCTATTAAAGAAGCAAATAATTTAGGTATACCTATTTTTGCTATAGTTGATACTAATTCTAATCCTGATGGTGTAGATTACATTATACCCGGTAATGATGATGCTATTAGGTCAGTAACGTTATATTTAAAATTTGTAGAACTTATTTGTTCTAAAACTAATAATAAATTAATTAATTTAAAAAATGATATATAAAATTCATTTATATCATATTGAATACAATTATGGATATAAATAAAAAATTTTAAAATAAGGAATATAATATGGTAAATATTAGTATTTCTGCAGATCTTATTAAAAATCTTAGATCTCGTACAGGAATAGGTTTATTAGAATGTAAAAGAGCACTTATAGAAGAAAATGGAGATATCGAGTCAGCAATTGATAATTTAAGAAAATCAGGAAAATTAAATGCTGTAAAAAAAAATAATAATATTACAAATCAAGGAATTATTTTTTCAAATATTAAAAATAATTTTGGTGTAATGTTAGAATTAAATTGTGAAACTGATTTTGTATCTAAAGATAATTTATTTATTAATTTTGGACAAAATATTATATTAAAATCACTAGAAAAAAAAATAAAAAATATTGATCAAATTAGAAGTGAATTTGAAGAAAAAAGAACAGATTTAATATTAAAATTTGGTGAAAATATTAACATTAGACGTTTTTGTTGGATTGAAGGAGAAAATATTTATTCATATGTACATGGTATTAGAATTGGTGTATTAGTTAGTGCTATTGGATTAAATAAAGTAATGTTAAAAAATATTGCTATGCATATAGCTGCAAGTAAACCAGAATATTTACATCCAAACAATATTCCTAGTACAGAATGGAATCGTGAATATCAAATTCAATCAGAATTAGTGAAAAATTTAAAAAAACCATCTGATGTGTTGAATAAAATTATACAAGGAAGAATGAAAAAATTTACTAATAGTATTTCTTTAACAGGACAAAATTTTATTATCGATCCTACAAAAACAGTAGGTGAGATACTAAATGAAAATAATTCACATATTATATCATTTTCTAGATTTGAATTGGGTGAAAATATGTCTAAATAAAAAATAGATTGAAAATACATTAATACAAAATATATTTAGGTTAAAAATATGTTTACACATGATAAATTTTTATATCGACGTATTTTATTAAAAATTAGTGGAGAAGCGTTACAAGGAATCAACAAATTTGGAATTGATATAAATTCTTTAACAAGAATAGCAGAAGAAATCAAATGCATTGTCAATATTGGTATTCAGGTAAGTTTAGTTATTGGAAGTGGTAATTTATTTCGTGGGGAAAATTTATCTAAATTAGGTTTAAATCGTGTAGTATCAGATCATATTGGTATGTTATCAACTGTGATTAATAGTTTAGCAATGAAAGATATGATTAATTCTATCTCATCCATTAATACTTGTGTAATGTCTTCTATACCAATTAATGGTATTTGTGAAACATATAATTATGAACGGGCAATAAATTTATTATCTAATAATTATGTACTTATTTTTTCTGCAGGTATAGGTAATCCTTTTTTTACTACTGATTCTGCAGCTTGTTTACGTGCTATTGAGACAAAATCTGATATTGTTCTAAAAGGAACTAATGTAGATGGAGTCTATTCAAAAGATCCGAAAAAATATTCTGATGCTATTTTATATAAAAAATTAACATATCAAGATGTTCTTCAAAAAGAACTTAAAGTAATGGATTTAGCTGCTTTTATATTAGCAAGAGATCATCATGTACCAATTATTGTGTTTAATATTAAAAAACCTGGATCTTTATCTCGTGTTATTGCTAATAATTGTGAAGGCACAATTATTGGTAATTAAGTTTATAATTGAATATATTAAGCATAACCATATTAATAATTCAATAATATTTTAATTAATTAAGAATATTTTATAGGTCATCATGTGATTAATCAAATTAATGTAAAAACTTGTGAAAAAATGAAAATATGCGTTGAAACATTTAAAAATAGCATTAATAATATTCAAACTGGTCGAGCATCACCTGCATTATTAAATAATATTTACATCGAATATTTTGGTGTTAAAACTTCTTTATACCAATTATCTAATATAACTGTTGAAAATTCTCATACTCTTAAAATTAATATTTTTGATATTTCTATTACTCCATTAATTAAAAAAGCTATTTTAAATTCAAATTTAGATTTAAATCCAATTTCACGTGGTAAAGATATACTAATAATAATACCTACATTAACAGAAGAAAGAAGAAAAAAATTAGTTAAAATTATTCGTAATGATGCTGAGAATAGTCGTATTAGTATTCGAAATATTCGAAGAGATGCTAATGATCAAATTAAAAAACATCTTAAAAACAAAATAATTAGTGAAGACGATGAATATGTTGCTCAAACAAAAATACAAAATATGACTAACGATTATATTAAACAAATAGATTCCATTTTATTAAAGAAAGAAATGGAATTAATGCAATGTTAAACTTTAAAAGTTATATATTTTAATCCATTCATGTAAAATGTATGATTTATATAATTAAGAAAATTTATGAAAAAAATAACCATTTTAGGATCTACTGGTTCTATTGGTATTAACACATTATCTATTATTAAAAAACATCCAAATTTTTTTAAAGTCATTGCGTTAGTTGCTAATACCAATGTCAAAATGATGTTAAAACAATGTGAATTATTTTCACCAGATTGGGTGGCAATGAGAGATGAACAAGCTGCTAATATATTGAGAAAACAAATAAAAGTTAAAAAAATAAATACACAAGTTCTTTCTGGAGAAAAAGACATTTGTTATTTAGCTGCTTTAGAAGAAACTGATCAAGTAGTAGCAGCGATTGTTGGTATGGCTGCACTATTGCCAATTTTATCTGCAATACATGCTGGAAAAACAATATTACTAGCCAGTAAAGAATCTTTAATTACATGTGGTGATTTATTTATGAAAGCACTTGCGTCCAATGGAGCTAAAATTTTTCCTATTGATAGTGAGCATAGTGCTATTTTTCAAGTTTTACCTTTAAATATTCAGAATAAAATTGGTTTGACTGATTTAACAAAATGTGGTGTTGATCATATCATTTTAACTGGATCAGGTGGCCCTTTTTATCATTTTTCTGATTCAGATTTATCTTATGTTACTCCAAATCAAACCTGCGCGCATCCTAATTGGTCAATGGGTAAAAAAATTTCAGTAGATTCAGCTACAATGATGAATAAAGGTTTAGAATATGTTGAAGCAAAATGGTTATTTAATGCTTTAGAACTAGAGATTAAAATTTTAATTCATCCTGAATCTATTGTTCATTCTATGATTCAATATTGTGATGGTTCGTTATTAGCACAATTATCAATTCCTGATATTAGAATTGCAATTTCTTATGCAATGTTTTGGCCTAATCGTATTAATACAAAAATTAATTTTGTCAATCTTTCAAAAATTAAAAATTTAACATTCTTTGAACCTAATTTTATTCAGTTTCCATGTTTAAAATTAGTCATTGATGCTTTTAATCATGGTCCAGCAGATATGATTGTATTAAATGCTGCTAATGAAATTGCTGTATCAGCTTTTCTTAATTCGCAAATTTCATTTACTCAGATTTATCAAATAAATATTGAAACGTTAACATCAGCTTGTTTTTCACGACCTAATTGTATTGAAGATGTGTTAGAAATTGATAAAAAATCAAGAATACTAGCAAAAAAGAAAGTATATCATTTTAGCAAAATATGATAAAAATTATTTTTTCATCCACAAAATATCTTAATAAAATTCTTTTTTAGAGAAACATATACATTTTATGCAATATAAATCTTTATTAAACAAAAGTCAGAAATCTAAAACATATTATCCTCGTCATGTAGCAATTATTATGGATGGAAATAGAAGATGGGCAGAAAATAAAGGTAAAATGTATTCAATAGGTTATCAAAAAGGAGTAAAAGCTTTAAAAAATGCTGTAAGATTTTCTATCTTAAAAAATTTGGAAATATTAACTGTATATGCTTTTAGTACTGAAAATTGGAATCGTTCATTATTTGAAGTTCAATATTTAATGAATTTATTTTTTTCTATATTGAATAATGAACTTGATCAGTTCACAAAATATAACATTAAATTTAAAGTAATTGGTGATATTACATTTTTTAATAAAAAACTACAAAATAGTATTCATAAAGTAGAAAAATTAACTATAAATAATAATGGTTTGATTTTAAATATAGCTGCAAATTATGGTGGAAAATGGGATATAATTCAAGGTGTGAAAAAAATTATTCATAAAGTACAAAAAGGTGTTTTACATATCAATGAAATTAAAGAAGAGACGTTTTCTCAGTATTTATCTACTAATGAACTAATTCCAGTAGATTTAGTAATTAGAACAGGTGGAGAGAAAAGAATTAGTAATTTTTTATTATGGCAAATAGCTTATTCTGAATTATATTTTACTGATATTTTATGGCCTGATTTTGATCAGTATATTTTTCAAGATGCTATTAATTTTTTTATATCTCGTGAACGACGTTTTGGTGGATTTTAAAATTAAACATAATGTATGTTTTATTTATTAAAATTTTATTGATAAAATATCAATTGATTGAAAAATAAATTTTTGAAAAATATTTTTTAAAATTTTCAAATATTTAATTCTGAAATATATCAAACAAAATTTTATTTTTAGATATAATTTTATCTAATTATTTCTATAAATATATATTTTAAAAAATCCGTATCACACTTCATTGTAGGAAAAATTATAATAACAATGTTTATTAAAAAATTTTTTATAACTTTTTTAGTATTATTTAGTATTTCAAGTCATGCAAAAAATATTGGCATCATTAATAATATTCAATTTGAAGGATTACATAATGTTTCAAAAAATGAAGCATCAAAACATATTATTTTAGATATAGGAAATGTAATTTCTGAGTATGATGTAAAAAATAGTATTAAATCATTATTTGCTACAGGAAAATTTCAAGATATTAAAGTAATATATTCAAAAAAAAGTATTATTTTTCGTGTAAAAGAAAAACCAATTATTTCTAATGTTATTTTTACTGGTAATCATATTATCAAAAATTCAGTTCTAAATTTATATTTACAAAAATTAAATATCAAAAAAGGAAGTGTATTTGATCCTCTTTCTATTAACATACTTATTAAAACAATAGAAGATTTTTTTTATAATATTGGAAGATTTGAATCAAATGTACAAATATTTAAACAAAGTTCTGAGGATAATACTATTAATTTAAAAATAATTTTTAATGAAGGTATAATCAAAAAGATTAATAGTATTAAAATATTAGGAGCAAAACATTTTTCTGAACAACAAGTTACTTCATTATTACAATCAAAAAATTATTCTATTAAATGTAATTTTTTTGAAACATGTGTTTATTCTCCTCAAAAATTAGATCAAGATTTAAAGCGTTTAAATAATTTTTATTTAAATCATGGTTATTTTTATTTTCATATTAATGATAAAAAAATTGATTTTATTAATAATAAAAATCAAATTGATATTAAAATTAATATTTCTGAAGGTGAAAAGTATCATATTTCACAAATCTTTTTCTTAGGAAATTTTAATCCATATAAAAAATTAATTAAAAAATTTGTTACAATAAATAATAATGAGTTATATAATCAAGAAAAAATTAATAATATTATTCATGAAATTACAAAATTTTTATCTGATCATGGGTATATTAATGCTATTGTTCAAGTTCAACCTGAAGTTAATAATAAAACTAAAACAATTGTTTTAAATTTTTATATTGATATAAAACAACGTTTTTTTGTACATAGAATTCATTTTATTGGTAATACCATTACTCAAGATAAAGTATTACGTCGTGAAATCAAACAAATAGAAGGTAAATATATTGATTTACATTTAATTAATTTAGGAAAAAAATCATTAGAAAAAACAAAATATTTTAAAAATATTGAAATTATAAAAAAAATATATTCTCCTAATTCTAATCAAATAGATATTTTTTATAAAGTACACGAGCAACCAACTGGTTCAATAAATTTTGGATTAGGATATGGAGTAGATAATGGCATTAATTTTAATGCTGCTTTATCTAAAGATAATATATTTGGTTCTGGAAATTCTTTTAAAGCTAGTATTATTAAAAATGATAATCAAAAATATGCAGATATATCAATAAGTTATCCATATTTTATATCAAATATTAAAGATTTAAACACTAGATTGTTCTATAATGACTTGAAGTATAATTTTGATAGTTCTTCGGATTTTAGTAAAACGACTTATGGTTTAGAAAGTAATTTAGGAATTAAAATTAATGATTATAACAAAATCAATTTTGGTTTTGGATATACTCATAATGGAATAAAAAACAAAGAAAACATTACTAATCCTGATGATGCAAGAAATACATCTATGGATTTAATGTTTTTAAAAAATAAAAGAGTAAATGATTTTACCTTAAATTATTCTTGGATATATTCGACTTTAGAGTCTCTTTATTTTCCTATTTCTGGTCATCAAATATATATTAGCGGAAAAAACACCACTCCAGGATCAGATAATAATTTTTATAAATTTATATTAGATAATGAAAATTATCTACCGCTTGATAAGAAAAAAGATTTTATATTTTTTAGTCACGTGCATTTAGGTGTAGGTAATATTTTTAATAAAGAAAAATTACCTTTTTATGAAAATTTTTATTCTAATCATGAAAGTAATATTAGAGGTTTTCGTTTAAATACTATTGGTCCTAAAAAAATTTATAATATTTCCAATGCAAAAAATTGTACCGGATATATTAACAATCATGCATGTGAATCAATTGATACTATTGGCGGGAATACTAGCTTTACTACTAATTTAGAAATGATAACACATATTCCATTTATACAACGTCAATATTCTCATTATTTACGTACTTCTTTATTTTTAGATGTTGGTAATATTTGGGATGTATCATTAGATGATGATAAAAAAATTCATGAGTTTTCTTTTAAAGATGATATATTAAACAATATTTATTCATCTATTGGTGTATCATTACAGTGGTTATCTCCTATTGGCCCATTATTTTTTTCTTATGCTCTTCCAATTCAACAAAATAAAAATTCTCAATTAGAGCCGTTTCAATTTCATTTTGGGAAAAATTGGTAACATTAAAAAAATTAACATAATATTTTAACTATATTAGTATTATTTTTTATTATAGTATTTAATAACATAATTTTTTCATAAACTTTAAATAGGTCAATAAATTTGAATGAGCAATGCGATATTTTAAATATTAACAAAATTTTTGATATTTTACCTCATCGTTATCCTTTTTTACTTGTTGATCGTATTTTAAACGTAAAAAATTTTAAATCTTTACAAGCGATTAAAAACTGTACTATGAATGAACCACATTTCCAAGGGCATTTTATAAAAGAACCAATTTTCCCGGGTGTTCTTATTATTGAATCTATGGTGCAAGCATCAGGTATTTTAATATATAAAAGTACAGGTCAATTAAATATTAATAAATTATATTATTTTGTCGGAATAGATAATGCACGTTTTAAAAAAGTTGTTATCCCTGGAGATCAGATAATTATAAACGTGACTTTTTTGCAGTTTAAAAGAAATCTATTAGTTTTTAAAAATACAGCTACAGTTGATAAACAGATAATTTGTCAATCTAAAATTATTTTTGCAAAAAAAAATATAGTTATATAAATTTCGGATAACATATGAATGCACCAAAATTTATTCACTTACATGTACATAGTGATTATTCTATTATTAGTGGATTATCAAAACCTGAAGATTTAATTATACAAGCATCAAATTTGAATATGCCAGCTATTGCTATCACTGATTATAATAATTTATATGGTGTAATTAAATTCTATAAAATAGCTCATCAATTAGGTGTTAAACCAATTATAGGTGTCACAGTACAATTTATCTCTAATTTAGTTAATAATGAAATAACAAAATTAATTATATTAGCCTCTACTCAAGAAGGATATAAAAATTTAATTTTATTAATTTCTTATGCATATCAAAAAGGATACACTAATAATAGTAATGTAACTATTGAAAAAGAATGGTTATCAGAAATTAATAAAGGATTAATATTACTATCTGGAGGATGTCAAGGTGAAATTGGAAAAATATTAATATATAATAAATTGCAATTAATACCTGAGTGTTTATCATTTTATCAGAAATATTTTCCTGATTCTTATTATTTAGAATTATTACGTACTAAAAGAGACCATGAGGAAACTTATTTAAATTTAGCAATAGATTTATCATTATCCACGGGTATCCCTGTTGTTGCTACGAACGATGTATGTTTTTTAAATAAAGAAGATTTTAATATTCATAAAATTAGAGTTGCAATTAATGAAGGTGAAACATTACAGTGTTCGAAAATACAGCATTATTATAGTTGTGAACAATTTTTAAAAACTTCTGAAGAAATGTGTGATCTTTTTTCGGATATACCAGAAGCATTAATTAATAGTGTAGAAATTGCAAAACGTTGTAATGTGTTTATATATTCTGGTAAATATTTTTTACCAAAGTTTACAACTAATAATATTAGTGTTGAAAATTATTTAATTAAACAATCATATTCAGGTATGAAAAAACGTTTAAGTAGTATTTATAATATAAAAAATATACAATATCATAATATTTATAGTAGATATAAAAAACGTTTGGATATGGAATTAAATGTAATTAATAAGATGGGTTTTCCAAGTTATTTTTTAATTGTTATGGAATTTATACAATGGGCCAAAAAAAATAATATACCAGTAGGACCAGGACGAGGTTCTGGAGCAGGCTCACTTGTCGCATATGCTTTAAGTATTACTGAAATTGATCCATTATCTTTGAATCTGTTATTTGAACGATTTTTAAATCCAGAACGAATTTCATTGCCAGATTTTGATATTGATTTTTGTATGGAAAAACGTGATCAAGTGATTGATCATGTTTCAGAAATATACGGTAGAGACTCAGTAGCGCAAATAATTACTTTTGGAACATTAACAGCTAAAGCTGTAATTCGAGATGTAGGACGAGTTTTGGGCTATCCATATGGATTTATTAATAAATTGTCTAAATTAATACCTTTAGATCCTGGAATTACTTTAAATGAAGCATTTTCTCAAGGATCTGAATTGTATAATTTTTATATACAAAATGAAGATGTGCGAAATTTGATTGATTATTCTAAAAAATTAGAAGGTATTAATAGAAACGTAGGTAAACATGCAGGAGGAGTGGTAATTTCTCCTACTAAAATAACTGATTTTTGTCCTTTATATTGCGATGAAAAAGGCAATAATCCAGTAACGCAATTTGATAAAAATGACATTGAACATATAGGATTAGTCAAGTTTGATTTTTTAGGCTTACGTACACTAACTATTATTCATAATACAGTTGAAATGATTAACACTAAATTGTCTGTCAATCAAAAAAATAAAATAAATATTAACTCTATTTGTCTTAATGATAGTAAATGTTTTAATTTATTAAAAAAATCTGCCACAACTGGCATATTTCAATTAGAATCTGATGGAATGAAAGATTTAATTAATAGATTACAACCTGATTGTTTTGAAGATATAATTGCATTAGTTGCTCTTTTTAGACCAGGCCCTTTGCAATCGGGTATGGTAGATAATTTTATTAATCGAAAACATGGTCTTGAAGATATTTCCTATCCTGATGCACAATGGCAACATAAATCATTAAAATCTATTTTAGAATCTACTTATGGTATCATATTATACCAAGAACAAGTCATGCAAATAGCACAAGTTTTAGCTGGTTATACATTAGGTGGTGCAGATATTTTAAGACGTGCTATGAGCAAAAAAAATTTAAAAGATATGTCGGAACAACGAGTGATTTTTGAAGCTGGAGCTCGTAAAAATGGTATCAGTAAAAAATTATCAAGAAAAATTTTTGATATATTAGAAAAATTTGCAGGATACGGATTTAATAAATCTCATTCTGCAGCCTATGCTTTAGTATCATATCAAACTTTATGGCTAAAAACACATTATCCTGCTGAATTTATGGCAACAGCCATGACATCAGATATAGATAATACAGAAAAAATTGTTATTTTAATTAATGAATCTTATAGTATGGGATTAAAAATTTTACCTCCAAATATTAATATGAGTAATTATGAATTTTATGTAAATAATGATGGTCATATAGTATATGGTTTTGGTGCTATTAAAGGTATAGGAGAAAATTCAGCACGTGATATTGTAGAAGAACGTCAAAAAAATGGCGTTTTTTATGATTTTTTTGATTTTTGTATACGTATAGATGCAAAAAAAATATCACGTCGTATATTAGAAAAATTAATTATGTCTGGAAGTTATGATTGTTTAAACAACAATCGTAATTTTTTATTGAAATCAATTGATGATGCTATTAAAGTATCAAAACAATCTTTAAGAATTAAGTCTTTTAAGCAAGAAAGTTTATTTGGCACATTTACATGTGAATTAGATCAAGTAAAAAAGAATAATTATATTAATATCAATTACTCTAAAAACCATAATTTAAAACATGAATATCAAGTATTAGGATTATATCTAACAGGACATCCTATTCATGAATATACAAAAGAATTAAGACATTATATGCATAATTTTACGCTATCGAAATTACAATTTACTCCAAAAAATAAGATTATTTTAGTTTCTGGAATAATTATTTCTATTAAAATTAAAATTACTCAGAATAAAAATCGTATAGCTATTGTAATTTTAGATGACTCTACTAGTCGTCTAGAAGTAGTAATTTTTTCAAATTTACTACATTCCCATGGATATCTTTTAAAACTACATAAACTTTTATTTATAAAAGGCGTATTAAATGTCAATTTAATATATAAAAATTTTAAAATGACAGCATATAATCTAATGAGTCTAAATGATATAAGAAAAACTAATATAAAAAATTAATTATTATATTCAGTTGAAAAAATAAACACTATTTTTTAAAACAATCAAATAGATTGTTAATAAAAGATAAGATAAGTAATTATTTTATATTTATCTTTTATAAATAAAAATAAATATGTGTTAATATAAAATTAAAATAAATAGCTAATAAAACAGCTAAAACTTTCTTAAAAAATTTAAAATTCATTATAAATTATAAAAAATCGAATTAAATTTTAATAAAATATTTTTTTTAAAATACAAAGAATAAATTAAACATATTTTTTATAATCCCATAATTTTTTGGTGAGTATAGTCAATTATATCTTGAATATTAATTAAAATACTTTTTTTATTTTTTCTGTCGGAATATTCCACATGATTTTTTTTAATTAATTTTTCACTAATGATAATTCTGTGAGGAATACCAATTAAATCCATTTCATTAAACATAATACCTGGTCGTATATTTCGATTATCTAAGATAATATCTATTCCTATTTTTTTAAAGTCTTGATATAAAAGATGTGCTATATCTTTAATTTTATCAGATTGATGCATATTAATAGGTATAATAATTACTTCAAAAGGAGCGATAATACTAGGCCAAATAATACCATGGTGGTCATGATTTTGTTCAATAATTGCCGCTATAATACGATTGATTCCAATACCATAACATCCCATATAAGTATTATTTTTTTTACTATTTTGAGATTGAATAAATGTCTTCATTTTTTTAGAATATTTTTGACCTATTTGAAATATATGTCCAATTTCAATGGTTTTTTTAATATTTAAATGACCAGAACCATCAGGACTCATATCATATTTTGTTACTTTTCTAATATCTTTAATTGAAGGAATAGGTAAATCAATATTCCAATTAACGTTAATAAAAAATTGGTTTTGATTATTTGCACCAATAGAAAAATTTTTCATTTTACATACAGAAATATCAGCAATGATTGGAAATTTTAAACCTAATGGTCCTAAAAACTGTTTTTGTACTCCTGTTAGTAAAATAATTTCTTGTTCATTAAGAAGAACAATTGGTTTATCTGATATATTCATTTTTTCTATTTTAAATAAATTTAATTCATGATCTCCACGTATTAATAATGCTATAATTGATTTATTATTTTGATTTTGTACACGCGCTAAAATTGTCTTGATGTGATTTTTTAAAGCAATATTAAAATTTTCGTCAGCAAAAATGATAGATTTTTTTTTGGTAATATTTTTTACATCAAATTTATATTGATTAGAATTATTTAAAAAATGAACTGTTTCTAAAGATTGAGCCATATTGATATTTGAATAATATGATTTATTATTAGAGAATACTACTTCATCTTCTCCATTTTTAGAAAATGCTTGAAATTCATGAGATACATTTCCTCCCATCGAACCAGAATCAGCTTTAACTATGCAAAAATTTAAATTCATTTTTTTAAAAATAGTTGAATAAGCTACATAAAATTTTTTATAAGTTTCTTCTAAACAATATAAATTGCTATGAAAAGAATAAGCGTCTTTCATAATAAATTCACGCGTTCTTATAATTCCAAAACGTGGTCTTATTTCATCTCGAAATTTATTTTGTATCTGATATACAATTAAGGGGAGTTGTTTATATGAATTAATTTCAGAACCAATCAAATTTGTAATCATTTCTTCATTAGTAGGTCCTAAAATAAATTGATTATTATGACGATCAGAAAATTTTAATAATTCTTCTCCAAATAGATGAAATCGTCCACTATTTTCCCATAAATTTTTAGATTGTATAATTGGCATTGATATTTCTAGTGCATCAATTTTATTCATTTCTTTTTTAATAATATTTTGAATTTTATTTAGTACTCTTATTCCTGTAGGTAACCATGCATATATACCTGAGGAAGTTTTTCGAATCATTCCGCTTCTTAACATTAATTGATGACTAATGATTTTTGCATCATATGGTATATTTTTTAAAGTAAAAAACAAATATTGACTAGTAAGCATTAATTTTATTCTCAAAAAATAATATTTTTATATTAAAAAATAAATATATTATACAATAATTTTATTTTGATATTAAAATTATTTTAACTTATAAACGTTTGATATATTAATAATACATATATTCGTTTAATCTAATGAGATTAAAAAAGTTTTATCTGATCATTTAATAGTTTAATAAAATTCACTTGTTTTTTTTTGTATACAAAGGTTTAATGAAATTTTTATATATTTAAATAGGTTAGAAAATTACAATATGAATCATAGTATGAATGAAGAAAAAACAGAAAATCCTACCGAGCATCATATTAAAAAATTTAAAAAAAAGGGAAAAACGAAATATTCTAGAGAATTAAATTCTTTTCTAATTATATGTATTGGATGTTTAAATATATGGTGGTGTAGAGATATTATCTTTTTAAATTTGAGTAAAATTATCTTTAAAAGTTTCTATTTTAATAAAAATATTTTATTTAACAATAATAATTTATTAGAAATATTAATGCTATTAAAAAGCATGTTTTTTATTTTCTGTCCATTTTTTATTTCTTTATTAATTGTTACCATTATACCTCCGATTATATTTAGTGGAATTAAATTAAATTTTACTTTACTAAAGTTTGATTTTATAAAATTAAATCCTTTTTACGGTTTAAAAAAAATATTTTCTTTTCAAATATTTATAGAATTATTGAAAATTATACTAAAATTATTTTTAGTTAGTATGATATCTTTTTGGTATTTATGGTCTGCTTTATCTAGAATATTGTTCTTAATTTATCAAAACTATTCATCTGCATTATCAAATGGTTTTAATCTAATAGCTACTTGTTGTTTTTTAGTTATACTAGGTTTAGTACCTATGGTTTGTTTTGATATTTTTTGGCAACAATTTAACTATTATAAAAAATTAAAAATGACTCGTCAGGAAATTAAAGATGAATCAAGAGAACAAGAGGGACATCCCAATATTAAAATGCGTATTCGTCGAGAAATGAAAGAAACGATACGAAGAAGAATGATTTTGGATATTCCTAAAGCAGATGTAATCATTACGAATCCGATACATTATTCTATTGCTTTGAAATATGATTCAGAAAAAATGGATGCTCCTAAAGTAATAGCAAAAGGTATAGGTAATATGGCTATAAAAATAAAAGAAATAGGTCTTCAAAATAAAATTGCTATTATTTCTTCGCCATTATTAGCGCGCGCATTGTATCGTTATACTGAAATAGGAAAATATATTCCTGGTTCTTTTTATAAAGCTGTTGCAGAGATTTTAGCATGGGTTTGGAAGGTACGAAAATGGGAAAAAGAAGGTGGAATCTTTCCTGAACAACCTAATAATATATTAATTCCATCAGAATTTAATATCAAAGGAGAACATAAAAATAATGATTAATTTTTCTACTTTTTTTCGTATTCTTAAAAATTTGAAAAGTATTCAATGGCAAATACTTTCAGGCCCAATACTTATTTTAATGATTTTATCAATGATGGTTTTACCATTAGCACCTTTTGTTTTAGATATTTTTTTTACTTTTAATATTTCTTTATCTATTATTATTTTACTTGTATCTATGTTTACTCGTCAAACACTAGATTTTACTGCATTTCCAACTATTTTATTATTTTCTACATTATTACGTTTAGCTTTAAATGTAGCTTCTACACGTGTTATTTTTTTAAAGGGACATGAAGGAGCTAATTCAGCAGGAAAAGTAATTGAATCATTTGGTCATTTTTTAGTAGGTGGTAATTTTGCTATTGGAATAGTCGTATTTATAATATTAGTTATTATTAATTTCATTGTGATTACTAAAGGAGCTAGTCGTATAGCGGAAGTAGGTGCACGATTTATATTAGATGCGATGCCAGGTAAACAAATGGCAATTGATGCTGATTTAAATGCAGGTTTAATTGGTGAAGAGAAAGCAAAAAAACGCCGTATTAAAATAACACAAGAAGCTGATTTTTATGGTTCTATGGACGGTGCTAGTAAATTTGTGCGTGGAGATGCCATTGCGGGTATTTTAATCATGGTAATTAATATCTTTGGAGGATTAATTATTGGTTTAATACAACATAATATGTTATTGAGTAAAGCTATTGAAGTTTATACTTTATTAACAATTGGTGATGGTTTAGTTGCACAAATTCCAGCTTTAGTGATTTCTACTGCAGCTGGTGTAATAGTAACGCGTGTAAGTAGTAATCAAAATGTTGGGGAACAAATGGTTAGTCAATTATTTTATAATCCTCAAGTTATTTTATTAAGCGCCATTGTTTTAGGTGTTCTTGGTTTAGTTCCTGGCATGCCTAATATTATATTTTTAATTTTTACAATTATCTTATTAATATTGTCTTGGTGGTTGTATGAAAAACAATATATGTTAGAAAACAATTTTTTAACCTCTAATAAAAAATATAAATTAATACATAACTCTATTTCAGAAGCATCATGGAAAGATGTGAAATTAGAAGATCCAATTAGAATAGAAATAGGTTATAAACTAACACCAATAATTGATATAAATAAAACAAATAATTTATTAGATAGAATTCGTGTAGTGCGTAAAAAAATTGCTCAAGAAATTGGATTTTTACCTCCATTAGTACATATTCAAAATAATATGAATTTGTCAGGAAATATTTATCGTATATTTATTAAAGGAGTTGAAGTAGGTCAAGGTGAATGTTTTTATGATCTTCATGTAGCTATTACTTCAGGTAGAGAAACCGCATCTTTATCATTTGAAAAAATATATCAAACTGATTTTGGTTTATCTGGTTATTGGATTCACGAAAAATTCAAAAATGAAGCTCAAAAAAAAGGTTATTCTGTTGTAGAATCAAGTATGTTAATTGCGACACATTTAGATTTTTTAATTTCAAATCATATTAATGAACTATTTGGCCGTCAAGAAGCTCAACAATTATTAGATTATGTTAGTACAGAAATGCCTAAATTAACTGAAAACTTAATTCCTAATATAATTAGTTTAACTACTTTACATAGAGTGTTAAAAAATTTACTTTTAGAAAATATTCCAATTCGTGATATGAGAACTATTTTAGAAACAATATCAGAGCATGCTGATGTTCAAAAAGATCCAAATGAATTAACTAGTCTTGTTCGAATAGCACTAAGAAAAATTATTATACAAAAAGTGTTTAATACGAACAATGTGATTGAAATGATAGGATTAGATCTCAATTTAGAGCAATTATTATTAAGTAATATTAAATCAGGTTTAAATAATATAGAACCTACTTTATCGGAAAATATACTAATAAAAACAAAAGAAGCTATAAAAAAACAAATCTTAATAAATGCTCCTATTGTATTATTAGTCAGTCATCCTTTAAGAAATTTTTTATCACAATTTCTTAGACCAAGTTTTCCAGAATTAATAGTTTTATCTCAATTAGAGATTACAGATGTTAAAAAAATTAAAATAACAAATATTCTTGGTTCTTAATAAAATATAATTTTTATTATATTCATATTTTTTAATACAGATGGTGTGGTAGTAAGTAGTGCATATTTAGTGCTACATTATTCCCTCACCTTACTGTTTTATATAAATATATCAGTTAATTTTTTTTAAAATATTACATTTTTTTTACTATTTTAATTCCAAGTATATTTAATCCTTTTTTTAATGTTTTTGCTGTTAAAATAGATAATTTTAATCTACTTTTATAAGTATTGATGTTTTTTGCAAAAAGTATAGAACAATTTTCGTAAAAACTAGAAAAATTTGTTGCAAGTTGATAAAGATATTTACATAAAATATGAGGGGTTCCTTTTTCAGCAAGTAATAATATTATTTCTTCAAATTCTAGTATTTTTATTGCTAAAGTTATTTCAATGTCTTTTTTTAAAATAATTTGTTCTTTTAATTTATGTATAGGAATAATAGATTTTTTTATGATAGAAGAAATTCTTGTATAAGCATATTGTATATATGGAGCTGTATTTCCTTCGAAACTTAACATATCATCCCAATTAAAAATATAATTAGTATGTCTATTTTTAGATAAATCAGAATATTTAACTGCACTAATACCAATTATAGTTGCTAATGTAAGTAATTTTTTTTTAGATAAATTTGGTTGTTTTTTTTGGATTAAATGTTTAGCTCTTTCTATAGATTCATTTAAAAGATCAGTAAGTTTAATATTATTTCCATCTCGAGTTTTAAATGGACGTTTATTTATTGATAACATCATTCCAAATGTATGATGCTCTAACAATAAATCTTTAGGTATATAATTAGCTTTTTTTGCAATAATCCATGATTGCATTAAATGTTGACTTTGTCGAGAATCAGTATAGTATATAATACGATCAGCATGTAACACTTCATGTCTATATTTCAAACAAGCGATTTCTATAGTAGAATATAAAAATCCTGTATCTTGTTTTTGAATTACGACACCCATAGATTCACCTAATCTATTTTTAAATTCTTTTAAAAAAACAATAGTAGCACCATTTTTCTTAATAGCTATTTTTTTGCTTATTAAATCTTCAATAATGTTAGGGAGCATTTTATTATAGACACTTTCTCCTATAGTATGAATATTTTCTAGAGTAACATTTAGTTTTTTATATATTTTGTAATTTTCTGTCATAGTAATTGATACTAATTTTTTCCATATAGAATGACAATATATATCGCCATTTTGTAATTTTACTACATATTTTCTAGATTTTTCTGCAAATTTTTTATTAATATCATATTTTTTTTTTGCTTTACAATAATATGATTCTAATTCTTTAAGAGATAAATTATTATTTGTTAATATATCTTTTTGTTGTAAATATGCAATTAACATGCCAAATTGTGTGCCCCAATCGCCAATATGATTTGCTCTAATAACATTATGTCCTAAAAAATCTAATACTCTAGCTGTAACATCCCCAATAATTGTAGATCGTAAATGTCCAATATGCATTTCTTTTGCAATATTTGGCGAAGAATAGTCTATTACAATATTTTTTTTAACCATTCGGTTAATACCAAGTCGAGATGAAATAAAAATTGTTTCTAATTGTTTAGCAAGCCAACGACGACTAAAAAATATATTGATAAAACCTGGCTGAGAAAAAGTGATTTTTTTATAAATATTTTTTTTTTTGATATTAAATATAATTTTTTTAGATAATTCATATGTATCTAATTTTAATATGTTAGCAATTTTAATTAAATTGTTTAGTTGATAATGACCTAAATGTGTTTTTTTACTTAATATAATAATCGGTTTACAAAAATTTTTATAACCAATATTAATTAAAGTATTTTCAATATCTGTTTTAATAAGGTGTGTTATATTCATTTTAAAAGCCTTGGATCATAATTTTAAATTGTATTTAAAAAAAATATCTTATTTAAAAGATAAGGTATTTTGTAATAAATATTAATTGAAATATATTATAAATATTTAATCTTATAAAATTTATAATTTCTTTATATTAATTAAATATTACTGATGTTTTCAAAGATATTATTTAATTTTATACTAATATATAAAAATTAAAAATTTTTTTATAAAAGAGTTGACAATATAGTAAAAAAAATGTAACCTCATAGTCTAAAGTTTTATAAAATAAAAATTTTAAAAACGCTCTTTAAAAATATATTAAATAATCTGTGTGGGCACAGACAATTAAGTACAAAATTTATTTTTGTTATTTAAAATTTCTCAAAAAGTTTTCTTTTTGGGAAAAGCTTTTCAATTGAAGAGTTTGATCATGGCTCAGATTGAACGCTGGCGGCAAGCCTAACACATGCAAGTCGAGCGGCAGCGAAAGAAAGTTTTGCTTTCTTGTCGGCGAGCGGCGAACGGGTGAGTAATATCTGGGGATCTACCCAAAAGAGGGGGATAACTACTAGAAATGGTAGCTAATACCGCATAATGTTGTAAAACTAAAGTAGGGGACCTTATTTTTCAGGCCTTATGCTTTTGGATGAACCCAGACGAGATTAGCTTGTTGGTAGAGTAATAGCCTACCAAGGCTGCGATCTCTAGCTGGTCTGAGAGGATAACCAGCCACACTGGAACTGAGACACGGTCCAGACTCCTACGGGAGGCAGCAGTGGGGAATATTGCACAATGGGCGAAAGCCTGATGCAGCTATGCCGCGTGTATGAAGAAGGCCTTAGGGTTGTAAAGTACTTTCAGCAGGGAGGAAAAAAATAAAACTAATAATTTTATTTCGTGACGTTACCTGCAGAAGAAGCACCGGCTAACTCCGTGCCAGCAGCCGCGGTAATACGGAGGGTGCTAGCGTTAATCAGAATTACTGGGCGTAAAGAGCGCGTAGGTGGTTTTTTAAGTCAGATGTGAAAGCCCTAGGCTTAACCTAGGAACTGCATTTGAAACTGAAAGTCTAGAGTATCGTAGAGGGAGGTAGAATTCTAGGTGTAGCGGTGAAATGCGTAGATATCTGGAGGAATACCTGTGGCGAAAGCGGCCTCCTAAACGAATACTGACACTGAGGCGCGAAAGCGTGGGGAGCAAACAGGATTAGATACCCTGGTAGTCCATGCCGTAAACGATGTCGACTTGGAGGTTGTTTCCAAGAGAAGTGACTTCCGAAGCTAACGCATTAAGTCGACCGCCTGGGGAGTACGGCCGCAAGGCTAAAACTCAAATGAATTGACGGGGGCCCGCACAAGCGGTGGAGCATGTGGTTTAATTCGATGCAACGCGAAAAACCTTACCTGGTCTTGACATCCACAGAATTTCTTAGAAATAAGAAAGTGCCTTCGGGAACTGTGAGACAGGTGCTGCATGGCTGTCGTCAGCTCGTGTTGTGAAATGTTGGGTTAAGTCCCGCAACGAGCGCAACCCTTATCCTTTGTTGCCATCGGTTCGGCCGGGAACTCAGAGGAGACTGCCGGTTATAAACCGGAGGAAGGTGGGGACGACGTCAAGTCATCATGGCCCTTACGACCAGGGCTACACACGTGCTACAATGGTTTATACAAAGAGAAGCAAATCTGCAAAGACAAGCAAACCTCATAAAGTAAATCGTAGTCCGGACTGGAGTCTGCAACTCGACTCCACGAAGTCGGAATCGCTAGTAATCGTGGATCAGAATGCCACGGTGAATACGTTCCCGGGCCTTGTACACACCGCCCGTCACACCATGGGAGTGGGTTGCAAAAGAAGCAGGTATCCTAACCTGTTAAAAGGAAGGCACCTACCACTTTGTGATTCATGACTGGGGTGAAGTCGTAACAAGGTAACCGTAGGGGAACCTGCGGTTGGATCACCTCCTTAAAATATATATACTTTTTTGAAAGTGCCCACACAAATTATTTAATAAAAATTAAAAGGCTTGTAGCTCAGATGGTTAGAGCGCACCCCTGATAAGGGTGAGGTCGGTGGTTCAATTCCACTCAGGCCTACCACCATCAAAATATCTGGGGCTATAGCTCAGCCGGGAGAGCGCCTGCTTTGCACGCAGGAGGTCAGCGGTTCAATCCCGCTTAGCTCCAAAAAAATCTTTTTTAATACGCAATTCTGTGAAAACTTCTAATCCAGTACTGAATAAATTCATACCTAAAGTTTTTTTTAAAAAACATTCATCTGTCCTAAAAAATAAATTAATTTTTTTTTCGAATATTAAATATGACGGCAAAGTAGCTTTGCCGATACTTATTTGGTGTTGCATTTTTTTAAAATACAATTGAATTTGTATATCATTCGGTAAAAAAAACATAGTAAATTGTAAATTTAATAAAGTATATTCATGTGAACAACATATAATTGTAAAATCAGGTAAAGAAGAAAGTAATTGTATAGAATTGTACATTTCTAAGTATTGATTTTTATAAATACTCCCACAACCACCAGAAAATATAGTATCACCACAAAAAAGATATGGATCACTATAATATGTAATATGACCTGCAGTATGACCAGGAGTAAAAAAAATAGAAAATGTTCTATTTAAAACGATAATTTTATCTCCTTCTTTTAAAATTTTATTTACATGATAATTTTTAGTTTCATCAGGACCGAATACAGTAATTGGATAAGAATAATATTGAATAATACCTTTAACACCTAATACATGATCAAAATGGCAATGTGTTAAAAAAATAGCTATAGGATACCATTTTTTTTTATTCATTATTTTGATGACAGTTTCAGAACATCCAGGATCAATAATAATACAAAAACCATCATTATTAACTAATAACCATACATAGTTATCAACTAATATTGGTATTTTTTTTAAAAATAACATATTATTTTCTTATAAATTTATTTTAATAACCTAATAATAAATAATATTAAAATTTACTTTTTTCGTAATAATAATCATTTATTGAAGGTTGTTTTGCTGATTTACGTGCTATTATATCACATTTTTCATTTTCTAAATGACCAATATGTGCTTTAATCCAAAGCCATTCTACTGAATGATTTTTCAAAGCATTATCAATTCTCAACCATAAATCTATATTTTTTACATTTTTTTTGTTTGTTGTTTTCCATTTTTTTTTTTTCCAAATAGGCATCCAATCAATAATGCCTTTTTTTACATATAAGCTATCAGTTATTATTTTCACAGAACAAGGAGTTTTGAGAAACTCTAATCCCGATATTACAGCCATTAATTCCATACGATTATTTGTAGTTAAATAAAATCCTGCAGTTAGAATTTTTTCATTAAATTTATAACGTAATATTACAGCATAACCGCCCGGACCAGGATTACCCAAACAAGATCCATCTGTAAACATTTTGACTATTTTCAAAATCATTATACTTTTCCAAAAATTATTTAATCATATTTATATATTTAAGACAAAAATTTATGAACAATACAAGAATTGTTATATTAGATACAGAAACTACAGGTATAAATAAAACTAGTCTTCCTTATATTAATCATAGAATTATAGAAATTGGAGCTGTTGAAATTATTAATCGTCGTTTTACCGGAAATAACTTTCATGTTTATATTCAACCTAATAGATTAATTGAACCTGAAGCGTTAAAAGTACATGGTATTACTGATAATTTTTTAAAAGATAAACCATTTTTTAAAGATATTTTTAATGAATTTTTAAAATATATTCAACATTCTACTTTAGTCATACATAATGCTGCATTTGATGTCGGTTTTATGAATCAAGAATTTGATATGTTAAATAAAAACATAAAAAAAATTGATAGATTATGCACTATAATTGATACATTAAAAATTGCACGTAAATTATTTCCAGGAAAAAAAAATACATTAGATGCATTATGTACAAGATATAAAATAAATAAATCTCATCGAGATTTACATAGCGCAATAATAGATGCGTATCTTTTAGGTAAATTATATCTCTTAATGACTAACAGTCAAGAATCTATATGCTTTAATCATTCAATTGATAATTCAAAAATATATCAAAAATCAAAAAAATTTATTCGATCTAAAAATATTGTTTTAAAAACATTATATGCTAAACCAGTAGAATTAGATTCACATATCACTTATTTAGAATACATGAAAAATAATAGTTTTTGTATATGGAAATAATTTTTATTGCAAATATATAAAAGATTATTGACTGATTTGTTAAAATATGTACAATATAAAGATAATAAATAGGTGCGGTAGTTCAGTTGGTTAGAATACCGGCCTGTCACGCCGGGGGTCACGGGTTCGAGCCCCGTCCGCACCGATAAAAACAATATTTTTAAAAAGTAAAGTATTTTAAGTAATTTTACGATCATGTATAAAAAAATAATTTTTTCTGAATTTAATTCAGCTTTAATGACATTAAAAAAATTTTTAAAGAATAATGAAGAAATAAATAATATTCAAAAAGCAGCTCTAGTCATTTCTCAATCATTTAAGAATGGTAATAAAGTAATATCATGTGGAAATGGAGGCTCTCATTGTGATGCTATGCATTTTTCGGAAGAATTAACTAGCGTATACCGAGATAAAAGAGATGGATATCCTGCTATTTCTATATCAGATAGTAGTTATATATCTGCAGTAGGAAATGATTTTGGATATGATCAAATATTTTCACGTTATATAAAAAGTATAGGATGTACAAATGATGTATTGTTAGCTATTTCGACTTCTGGTAATTCATTAAACGTAATTAATGCAGTTAAAATAGCTACTCAAAAAAATATGAAAGTTATTTCATTAACAGGTAACAATGGAGGAGAAATTAAAAAATTATCTGATATAGCAATTTGTGTACCATATTACGGTTATGCAGATAGAATACAAGAAATGCACATTAAAATTATTCATATATTAATATTACTTATTGAAAATGAAATGAAAAACATAAAATAAAAACTATCATGAATTAATAAAAATGTTTTAATTAATTTTAATCAATTTAAATTATTTCCACTTTTTAATAAATACTATTTTATAGTTTCGGAATTTTTTTATGAGTGAGAAATACATTGTCACTTGGGATATGCTTCAAATTCATACAAGAAAACTTGCTGTTCGATTGTTAAAAAAAAATAATTTTTGTAATGGTATAATTGCAGTCAGTCGGGGAGGTCTGGTGCCCTCAGCTATATTAGCACGTGAATTAGATATTCGATGTGTTGATACTGTATGTATTGTAAGCTATCAGCATAATTGTTTAAAAGACAAAAGAAAAATAATTAAAAAAGCAAATGGTGATGGAGAAAAAATTATTGTAATAGATGATTTAGTAGATACCGGTGGTACTGCAAAAATTATTCGTAATTTATATCCTAAAGCTTACTTTGTAACAATTTTTGCAAAACCCATAGGTCGTTTATTTGTTGATGATTATATCATAGATATTCCTCAAAATGTATGGATTGAACAACCATGGGATATGTCAACTTCTTATATCTCTCCTATTATTTCGCAAATATAATCAAATTAATATCTTTAAACATATTATGTTTTCCAAAAGAAATTTTTATATATTTTTTAAAAAGAAAATAAAAAATTTTTTAAAAATTAATACATATTAAATTTAAAAAGGATATTTTTATGATAGATGAACAAGAAAAAAAAATAAAAAATGTAAAATCTGAAAAACATCAAAAATATAATAATGAAAATAATGAAAATAATGAAAATAATGAAAATAATGAAAATAATGAAAATAATGAAAATAATGAAAATAATGAAAATAATGAAAATAATGAAAATAATGAAAATAATGAAAATAATGAAAATAATGAAAATAATGAAAATAATGAAAATAACAATTTAATCAATGAATTATCAAATGAGATATGTTTATTAAACAAAAAAATAATACAAAAAAAAATTGAAAGTGAACAAGATATTATTACTCTTTATGAAAGAGTAAACAAAGACATAGAAAACGCTAGAAAATTTTCCCTAGAAAAAGTGCTTAAAGACTTTTTACCTATTATTGATAATATTGAGCGTGCAGTAGATTTAATAGAAAAAAACTCATCACAAGATATCTTTTTAAAAATAATAAATAAATTACAGAATATTAATGATTTATTTAAAAAATTTTTTACTATCTTTAGTATAACCAAGATAGATAGTTGCAATGTACCATTTGATCCATTAATTCATCAAGCTATGTCAATTCACTATACTAATACAGTAGAACCAAATCAAATTATTACAGTAATGCAACCAGGTTATACATTACATAAAATTCGTTTATTGCGTCCGGCTATGGTTATAGTTTCAAAAAATAAAACATAAATATCATATATTTTAGATTTAATAATAAAAATATTTTTGAATATTATTAAATCTAAAAATATTTTTAGAAATACTAAACATTTTATACAATTAATAATTTTGAACATTCACATTTTTAGTGAATAAATGTTTATAATGACTATATCAAATTTATTACTCATTAATAATTAATTTAGTATTTAAAATCAATATATTGTTTTTATTTTGCATTATATTACATAATATTTATTATGCATGAATATTATTAGATTATATAAAAGTATTTATTCAAATTTATTGAAATTTAATATTCAATAGATGAATATATTAAATTATCGATAAAATATTAGCAAATTTTAATTACCACATAATGTATATTACAAAATAAATTTATTTATAATCATCAAATGATATAATTTAATTAAATCTTAATTGAAATTTTAAGTTATTTAAAATTTGGAATAAATTACATTATGTCATATAAAATAAATGCTCAACAAAAAAAGTGTAAAATCGTATCAAATAAAAAAGCATATCATCATTATTTTATTGAACAAATTTTTCACGCTGGAATTGTGCTACAAGGTTGGGAAGTAAAATCTATCAGATCTGGTAGAATAAACATTTCAGAAAGTTATGTATCAAACTATTTTAATGAAATGTATCTTGTTAATACTTTAATTCAACCTTTGTATATGTCTTCTAATCATATTATTTGCGATCCAAAGAGAAAAAGAAAATTATTATTAAATAAACATGAAATTGCATTATTATCAATGAAAAAAAATAATATAGGCTATACAATTATATCATTATCTATGTTTTGGGAAAAATCTTGGTGCAAATTAGAATTGGGTCTAGCAAGAGGTAAAAATAAACAAGATCAAAGAATAGATATTAAAAAAAGAGAATGGCAAAGAGAAAAGCTAAGAATTTTAAAAAACAAATAATTTATAAAAATACTATACAATATAATAAAGATATATATTGGATGAAAATTGCTTTAAAATATGCATTTTTTGCTCAAAAAAAAGGCGAAATCCCTATTGGATCAATAATAGTTTATGAAGAACGTATAATTGGAATTGGATGGAATAGTTCAATTATTCAGCACGATCCTACTGCACATGCAGAAATTATCGCATTACGTCATGCAGGTAAAACAATAAAAAATTATCGTTTAAAAAATAGTACATTATATGTAACATTAGAGCCATGCATAATGTGTTTTGGAGCAATTATACATAGTCGTATTCAACGTTTAGTATTTGGAGCAAATAATAAAAAATTTAATCAAAATCAATCTTTAAAAAATTTTTCTTTTCATTCAGATAAAAATTATAATTTAAATATACAAAATAATATAATGCAATATGAATGTGAAAATATTTTAGTAAATTTTTTCCAAAAAAAAAGGAATAAAATAAAATAATTTATGATTATTTTAGTTTTCTAAAATTACTAAAGCATAAGCATATAATTTTTGATCAGATATACTAACATGTATATTTTTACATTTTAACTCTTTAGATTTTTTAAATGCATTATTTAAAAATCTTAATTGAGGTTTTCCTAATGAATTATTATAAAATTCTAACTCGTTAAATTGAATACTATTATGTATCCCTGTTCCTAATGCTTTAGAAGCAGCTTCTTTAGCTGCAAATTTTTTAGCAAGAAAATGAATTTTTTCTTGTGATGCGATATATTGTTTAAATTCTTCTATAGATAAAATTTTTTTAGCAAAATTATTTTTATATTTAAAAAATATTTTCTTAATACGTAATATTTCAATAAAATCAATTCCTATTCCAATAATAGACATTATTAATATACACCTTGTAAAAAAAATTTTTTTTAAAATTAGTTAAAAATAACAGTATTTAACTAATTTTAAAAAATAGTTATATTTTTATTAATTTAATATATTTTATTTTACCCATATAAAAAGATGTGTTTTAGCGCATATTTCATTTATGATTTTTTGTCTTGAAATCATACTAATTTTTTTAATTTTTTCTCCATGATGACCAATAACAATTTTTTTATGTCTTGAATTTTTGACTTTGATTATAGCAATAATACGAACATCTTTATTTTGATTAATCTTCAATGATTCAATATGTACTGTTATTAAAGCAGGCAATTCATCTCCTAAAAATAATATTAATTGTTTTCTAATAATTTCGGACAAGGTAAATAATTGAGTATTAGTTGTTACATAAGATCTAGGATATATATGTTGTTGCTTTGGTAAATATTTTATTATAATATGATTTAAAAAATTCATATGATTTGTTTTTTTAATAGAAATAGGAATAATTTCTATAATATTTTTTTTATTTTTAAGAAATTTAATTAAAGGTAATAAAATCATTTTATTATTAATTCTATCAATTTTATTGATAATAATAATAATTGGTATATTGTATTGTTGTATTTTATCGAAAATAATCTGATTATCTTGAGTCCAAAATATTGTATCGATTATGAATATTATTAGTTCTGAAATTTTTATTGTTTTATAAAATTTTTCTTGTTCAGATATAATAGACTGTTTTTTTTGATCTATAATCATACCTGGCGTGTCTATATAAATAGTTTGATAAATATTTTGTGTTTTAATACCAATAATATTATTTTGTGTTGTATATTTTTTTTTTGATGAAATAGAAATTGTTTTACCAATAATTTTATTAAGTAAAGTTGATTTACCAACATTTGATTTTCCAACAATAGAAATATATCCACAATATTCTTGTTTTATGTTCACTCTACACCTAATTGAATTAATGCTTTTTGTGCAGCATCCTGTTCAGCCTTTCGTCGACTAGAACCAGTTCCAATAAAACATTCAGCTATCATACTAATTTTACAATGAATAGTAAATAATTGATTATGAGCTTCACCATATACTTTTACAATAAAATAATTTGGCAAATCTAAATGTTTTGATTGTAAATACTCTTGTAACCGTGTTTTAGAATCTTTTTGTTTTTCTCCAGGACTAATTTTTTCTAAACGTTTTTCATACCATTTTAATATCAATTCTTCTACTGTTTTAATATTACTATCTAAATAAATACTACCTATTAAAGCTTCTACTGTATTTGCTAAAATAGATTCACGCCGAAATCCTCCACTTTTTAGCTCTCCTTGCCCTAATTTTAAATATTCTCCTAAATCAAATTCATATGCAATTTCAGCTAAAGTATTTCCACGTACTAAAGTAGCTCTCATACGACTCATATCACCTTCATTTATATATGGAAAATGTTGATATAAAGCATTCGCAATCACAAAACTTAAAATAGAATCACCTAAAAATTCTAATCTTTCATTGTGTTTACTACTGGCACTACGATGCGTTAATGCTTGTCTTAAAAGATCTTTATGAGTAAAAGTATATCCTAATACTTTTTGTATTTTATTTGTTACAATATGATTCATGTTATACCAATGTTAAAATATTTTAATTAATTATCTATAACAGGAAAAATAGAAAATTTAATAAAATTGAAATATATGAATATATAATAATTTTTAATATTTATAATATTTTAATATATATTTCCAATTCGATTGATACGTATACCAGTCGGCCATTCATTTTCATTTTTATCAAAACTCATCCATATTTTAATGGCTTTTCCTACTAAGTTTTCTTCAGGTACAAAACCCCAATAACGACTATCTAAACTATTATCACGATTATCTCCCATCATAAAATATTTATTTTCTGGAACAATCCAAGTTAATTTTGGAAGATTTTTTTGCTGAAAATAATCTGTTGTTGGATTATTTATATTATTTAATAATAATATATCATGTTTTAGAGTATTAATATTTTCTTCAACAATATTAAAACGTATTAAATCATATATTTTTTTTTGTTCTATTGAATCATTATTTACGTCAGAAAAATATATTTTTTGAAAAAAATTACTTAATTTAGGCTTAGAATAATGAATAATTAATTTTTTTGTACAATTTTTGGTATGTATATAATTAACACATATATGTATATGTTTTTTATGGCTATCATATATAATTTTATCTCCCGGTAAACCTATGATTCTTTTAATATAATTAGTATTATGATCATCTGGATGTCTAAAAACTGCTACATCACCTCGTTTCGGATGATAAGTATTAATTAATATTTTATTCGTAATAGGCTCTTTGATGCCGTATGAAAATTTTTCTACAATAATAAAATCTCCTATTAAAAGAGTAGGCATCATAGAACCTGATGGAATTTGAAATGGTTCATAAATAAATGATCGTACAATAAATATAATCAAAAAAATTGGAAAAAATGATGCTAATGATTGAAAAAAATATGTTTTATTATTTGATAATAATCTTTTTTCTAGCAATATATGATCATTTTTTATTCTTTTTTGATTTAAATAATAAATTTGTATATTTTTAACGCGATAAATAATCCAAATTATTCCTGTCACGATTGTGCTAATTAACAAAAAAATAGTAAATATATTAGCCATATATATTTCCTTATAAAATTATTTTTTTTGAGTATTTAAAATATCAAAAAATATTGTTTTAGGAACGTTTACATTACCTATTTGTTTCATTCTCTTCTTCCCTTCTTTTTGTTTTTTTAATAATTTTTTCTTTCTGCTAATATCACCTCCATAACATTTTGATAATACATTTTTTCTTAATTGTTTAACTGTTGCACGAGTAACAATAGAATTATTAATAGAAGCTTGAATAACAATATCAAATTGATGCCTAGGTATTAATGTTTGAATTTTATTTACTATTTCTCGTGCACGATATTGTGCGTTTTTATAATATGATAACATTGTTAATGCATCTACTTTTTCTGCATTTATAAAAATATCTATTTTTACTATTTTTGTAGTTTGAAAACACTTAAAATCATATTCTAATGAAGCATATCCACGCGATATAGATTTTAATTCATCAAAAAAATTTAGCACTACTTCATTCATAGGAATATTATATGTTAATAATACTTGATGTGTATGATAAATCATATTTATCTGAATGCCTCTTTTTTGAACACATAATTTTATTACTGATCCAATGAATTGAGTAGGAAGCAAAATATTGCATTCAACTATAGGTTCTTGAATTTCTTGTATTTTATTTATATCAGGAAAATGAGCAGGACTATCTAAATAAATATTTTTTCCATTAATTAATTTTATTTTATAAATAACTGTTGGTGCAGTAGAAATTAAATCAAGAGAATATTCTCGTTCTAAACGTTCTTGAACTATTTCCATATGTAACAAACCTAAAAATCCACATCTAAATCCGAAACCAAGAGCTGAAGAGTTCTCTGGTTCATAAAATAATGATGAATCATTTAAACTAAGCTTACTTAATGCATCTCGAAATGTTTCATATTGATCAGATCTGAGAGGAAATAAACCAGCATATATTTGAGGTTTAATTTTTTTAAACCCTTGTAACATTTTATTTGCAGGATTATTTGTTTTTGTTAATGTATCTCCAACAGAAAATGCTTCAATATTTTTTATACCACAAACAATCCACCCTACTTCACCACAGTTTAATTGAGATCTATAAACTTTTTTCGGGGTAAAAACTCCTAATTTTTCAACAAAATAATTATGTCCTGTACTCATTACTTGAATTTGATCTTTCTGAAACAAAGTGCCGTTTTTAATTCTGATTAATGATACTATACCTAAATAATTATCAAACCATGAATCAATTATTAATGCTTGTAGAGGCGCATTGATTAAACCATTTGGCGCAGGAATGTCAGTAATAATACGTTCTATTAGTTCTATTATCCCTTCTCCTGTCTTAGATGAGCACCTAATTGCATCTAAGGCAGATATACCTATAATATCTTCTATTTCTCTACATACCTTATCTGGATTTGAATTAGGTAAATCAATTTTATTTAATACTGGTACAATTTCAATATTCATATCTAATGCAGTATAACAATTTGCTAATGTTTGTGCTTCTACTCCTTGAGTAGAATCAACAACTAAAAGAGCTCCTTCACATGCAGATAATGATCTAGAAACTTCATAAGAAAAATCTACATGACCAGGTGTATCAATAAAATTTAAATTAAAAATTTTATTATATTGATTTTGATAACTAATCATAACACTGCGTGCTTTGATCGTAATGCCTCTTTCTTTTTCTAATTCCATCGAATCTAATACTTGATTAGACATCTCTCTTGCAGATAATCCACCACATATTTGTATTAATCTATCAGACAAAGTTGATTTTCCATGGTCAATATGAGCTATAATGGAAAAATTTCTTATATTTTTCATATTATTTTTAATATAATTTATTTTAAATATATTTTAACATGCGTAAAACACATTTTTTTACTTTTTTATAAAATTTTTAATTATTGAAATTTATATAAAATAATTTTTCAAAAAAATATAATTTACAAAAAAGATATAATATAATGTTACATATAAAAATTTTTTAAAAATAAAACACTGCAATTAATATATGAAAAATATAAAAATAAAAGATACTAAAAAAGTAATTGTTGCTATGTCTGGAGGTGTAGATTCATCAGTAGCTGCATGGATGTTAAAAAATCAAAATTATCAAGTAGAAGGTTTATTCATGAAAAATTGGGAAGAAGATGATCGAGAAGGATATTGTAATTCTACTCAAGATTTATTTGACGCAGAAGAAATATGTAAAAAATTAAATATCTATCTTCATAAAGTTAATTTTTCTGCAGAATATTGGGAATCTGTTTTTAAAAAATTTTTAAATGAATATAAGAAAGGAAACACGCCAAATCCTGATGTATTATGTAATAAAGAAATTAAATTTAATGTTTTTTTTAATTATGCTATTGATGTCTTAAAAGCTGATTATATTGCTACAGGTCACTATGCACGTATCAAAAAATATAATGAAAAATATATGTTATTAAAAGGTATTGATAAGAATAAAGATCAAAGTTATTTTTTATATACATTAAGTAGTCAACAACTGAAAAAAATTTTATTTCCAATTGGTTATTGGAAAAAAAATATCATAAGAAATTTAGCTAAAAATATTAATATACGAATTTCTAAGAAAAAAGATTCTACTGGAATATGTTTTATTGGTCCAAAAAAATTTAAAAATTTTTTAAATTTTTATATTCCTGAACAAATAGGTGACATAATAACTATATCTGGAAAAGTAATTGGAAAACATAATGGTGTTGTTTATTATACCTTAGGTCAAAGAAAAGGTTTAGGTATTGGAGGTATAAAAGAAGCATATAACATGCCTTGGTATGTTGTAGAAAAAAATATTCAAAAAAATCAGTTAATTGTTGCGCAAGGAGGTAATAATATTCATTTAATGTCTATAGGTTTAATTGCTAAAAATATTCATTGGATTAACAATGATAATATAACTTTTCCTTTTTCTTGTACAGTTAAAATAAGATATCAACAAATAGATATCTCATGTAATATAGAATATAAAAAGTATAAACGTTTAAAAATAATCTTTGATTCTCCTGTTATTGCTGTAACACCAGGACAGTCAGTTGTGCTATATTTGTTAGAAATATGTATTGGAGGTGGAATTATCGAATCTAGATTACCATTATCATCACTTGCATTGTAAAAAAAATACGATAATTTTAATTATAAAAATATAAATTTAATTAATCTCTTGAAGATATATATCTATCAATTCATTTAGTATAATATTTAGCATTTCAAAAATATTTAATTAGTATATTAGAATCAATATTATCTAATTATTAAGAAACATATATATTATAAAATTTAATTAATATGATTACATTTTTAAATATTAATATCTATTTTAATTATTGCATTTCAATAATTAACTAATATATATATATTAAATTTTTATATATTTATAATAACTATTATTAATACGAAATTTTGAAGTATATAAAAATATATTTTAAAAAATATAAAATATATTGTTAATATCTAATTGGTATTATTTTTTAATAATATTAAAATAACTGATTAAATAAAAAGTTATGTTTTAAAATCATTACATTTGTAATAAAGAATGCAATTAATTTTTATAAGAATTAATGTATACAGGAAAAATAAATTATTTACTATTTTTAGTATACATGTAATAGTTTATAAAAGTTATTTTACACTCATAAATTTTAATTAATTAATTTTAAAAATTTTATTAGCAGATAGAAAATAAAATATTATATTTTTTTACAAAATTACTTAAATATAATTATACATATAAGATAGAATCTATGAAATTAACTGAATTAACAGCAATTTCTCCTATTGATGGTCGATATTCTAATTCAACAATATTATTAAGAAATATTTTTAGCGAATATAGCTTTCTAAAATATCGTCTACATGTTGAAATTCAATGGTTTAAAAAAATTATTAGTATGTCTCAAGTATTAAATATTCAATATTTTATTAAATCTGAAGAAATATTATTTCTAGATAATATTTTAAATACATTTAATGAAAATGATGCAATGGATATTAAAAAAATAGAAAAAACAACTAATCATGATATTAAAGCCTTAGAATATTTTTTAAAAAATAAAATCTCTACATGTGAAGGTTTAGTGCATATATCTGAATTTATTCATTTTGGTTGCACTTCAGAAGATATTAATAATCTAGCATACGCGTTAATGATTAAAGATTCTCGTGATAACATTATTTTACCATTATGGCAAAAAATTTTAATTATTTTAAATCATCTAATGATCAAATATCAGAACATTCCTTTGTTATCTCTAACTCATGGACAACCAGCTACTCCATCAACCATGGGAAAAGAAATAGCTAATTTTTATTATCGAATGAAACGTCAATATTTAAAATTACGAAAAATAGAAATTTTAGGAAAAATGAATGGAAGTACTGGTAATTATAATGCACATTTATCTGCTTACCCTAATATAAATTGGCATAAAATTAGTGAAACTTTTGTAAAATCATTAGGTATACATTGGAATCCTTATACTACACAAATCGAACCTCATGATTATATTGCAGAATTGTTTTCTTGTATTACGCTTTTTAACACAATATTAATTGATTTTAATCAAGATATGTGGGGGTATATTTCTTTAAATTATTTTAATCAAAACATTGTTGAGAATGAAATAGGTTCTTCAATTATGCCGCATAAAATTAATCCAATTGATTTTGAAAATTCTGAAGGAAATTTAGGATTATCTAATGCTTTAATGAATCATATGATAAAAAAATTACCTATTTCTAGATGGCAACGAGATTTAAGTGATTCAACAGTATTAAGAAATTTAGGGGTAGCTATTTCTTATTCAATAATTGCATATAATTCTGTGTTATCAGGTATTAAAAAATTAAAAATCAATGAAAATCAATTATTAAAAAATTTAAATCAGAACTGGTCTATTTTATCAGAACCTATTCAAACTGTTATGCGTCGTTATAATATTAAAAATGCATATGAAAATCTTAAAAAAATTACTCGTGGTAAAAAAATAAATAAAAATGTTATTCATCAATATATTTCAAGTTTAAATATTCCAGAAGAAGAAAAAAAACGTTTAAAAGATATTACTCCTATTAATTATATTGGTTTTTCTAATAAAATGGTTGATGAGATAAAATAAAATATTTCATGTGAATATATAAATTAACATGATATAAAATAGTTGCCTGCAGTAATTTAAAATATTATAGGAAATATTGTTATGACATTAGGAGTGTTGATTATTTCTGTTTTATTATTAACTGAATGTAATAATATTGCAAATACAAAAAAAAATCTTAAAAAATATTATTTTTCAAATAAAAATAATATTGAAAAAAAATTAAATAATTGGGTTAATCTTATTAGACATGCTGCATATAAATATAATGTTGATGAAACATTAATTAAAGCAATTATTTATGCTGAATCTTCTGGAAATCCTTATGCAAAAAGTAAATCCAATGCGATTGGTTTAATGCAAATCAAACCTTCTGCAGCTGGTTTAGAAGTATATCGTTTACATGGAAAAAAAGGACAACCTTCTATTGAAGAATTGTATAATCCTAAAAAAAATATTAATATAGGAACTGCTTATATTCATTTTTTACAAAAACAACTGAGTGGAATCAAAAACCAAGATATTATGAGATGTGCTACTATCGTGTCATATTCTAATGGAATCCATAAACTTCTGAAAATATTTTCTCGTAATAATCAAAATGCAATACATATAATTAATAGTATGACAAAAAAAAATTTTTTTCTTTATATAAAAAAAAACATCCAGAAATTCAGGCTTTAAAATATTTAAAAAAAGTGATGAAAATTTATACTCTTGAAAAAGTTCAAAAAAATAAAAAATAAAAAATTAAATTAATTTTTATATAATATAGTTGAGATCGAAATATGAATTTGCTAAAAGGAAAAAAAATTTTAATTGTTGGTATATCCGGCAAGAGATCTATTTCTTTTGGTATAGCAAAATCTTTGTATTATCAAAAAGCTGAATTAGGATTTGTGTGTCAAAATGCATATATAAGTAAGAAAATAAAAAATTTAGCTAATTCTATGAAATCTCATATTGTGTTATCTTGCGATGTTGCTAAAGATAAAGAAATTAAAAAATTATTTACTGATTTAAGTAAAATATGGAAAAAATTTGATGGTTTAGTTCATGCAATCGGATATTGTCCAAAAGAACATTTACATGGTGATTTTATTGCTAATATTACACGAGAAGGATTTAATATTGCACATGAAATTAGCTCATATAGTTTTACAGCATTAGTGCAAGCATGTAGTAATATGTTAAATAATTCATCTTCTTTATTAACATTATCTTATTTAGGTTCTCAACGTGTAGTAAAAAATTATAATGTTATGGGTTTAGCTAAAGCTTCATTAGAAGCAAATGTACGTTATATGGCTTATTCATTAGGTCAAAAAAATATTCGAGTTAATGCTATTTCATCTGGTCCAATTCGAACTTTATCTTCTTATCAAATTCAAGATTTCAATAAAATACAAAACCATGCCCACTCTTATTCATTGATTAAAAAACCTATTACAAGTAAAAATATAGGAAATGTAGCATCTTTTTTATTATCTAATTTATCTTTAGGTATTACTGGATCAGTTATTTACGTTGATAATGGTTTTAATGTACAAGTATAAATACATAAATCATATATTATAATTATAATTTTTATTTAATCAGTTCTGATTAATAATACTAAATTAACTGAATTATTATCAAATGCATTACATTAATAAAGTATACATTTTAATTAACATATAAATTTATAACATTATTAATGTTTTCCAATAAAAATTAGGTTTGATTATTATGTTTCAAAATAATCCATTACTCACAAAATTAAAAAAAAATCTACGCGCTCAAATACCAAGAGTAGAAGGCATAGTAAAAAGCAATGAACGAGGATTTGGATTTTTAGAAGTCGATACGCAGAAAAGTTATTTTATACCTCCTCAAAATATGAAAAAAATAATGCATGGTGATAAAATTATTGCATTATTAAAAATAGAAAAAGATAAAGAAATAGTTGAGCCTGAACGATTAATTGAAGCATATTTAAAAAGATTCGTTGGCACAATAGAAAAAAAAAACAATACATTGTTTATTATACCAGATTATCCATTATTAAAAAATCGTATAATATGCCATCCTGATAAAAATTGTATGAATATTTTTCAAGATGGAGATTGGGCAATAGCTAAATTAACACAACATAAATTGAAAGGAGATCATATTTTTTATGCTGAATTAAATGAAAAAATTGCATATAAAGATGATCCATTTATCCCCTGGTGGGTAACTTTAGCTAAACACAAAATTGATAAACAAGAACCTATAGCTGAAGCAAATGATTTAATTTTAAAAGAAAATTATCCAAGAAAAAATTTAACAGATTTAGATTTTATTACTATCGATAATATTAATACAAAAGATATTGATGATGCAATTTTTGTTGATGAAGAATCTAATGGTAATATTTGTTTAACTGTAGCTATTGCAGATCCAACAGCATATATCGAAAATGGTAGTAAATTAGATTATATTGCATTAAAAAGAAGTTTTACAAATTATCTTCCTGGATTTAATATTCCCATGTTACCTCGAAATTTGTCAGAAAATTTATGCTCATTACATCCTAACCAATGTCGACCTGTATTAGCATGCCGTATTATTATTTTAAAAGATGGCAGTATTTCTAATAATATAAAATTTTTTTTAGCTTGGATTAAATCAAAAGCAAAATTATCTTATAATCATGTTTCAGATTGGATTGAAAAATCTGGATCGTGGATACCTCCAACAAAATCTATTCAAAAACAAATATTAATTTTACATCGTTTATGCTTATTACGTATTAAGTGGCGTCAAATAAATGCAGTTTTATTTAAAGATCGTTTAGAATATCGATTTCATTTATCTGAAAATGGATCTGTTATAGATATTTTAGTTGAAAAAAGACGGATTTCTCATAAAATTATTGAAGAGTGTATGATAATTGCTAACATTTCTGCTGCTAATTTTTTATCTGTAAATCTTGGTTTTGGTATATATAATATACATCGTGGTTTTGATAGTATTAACGCTAAAAATGTTGTATCGTTTTTAAGAAATTACAATTTAAATTTTAATGCAGAAGAAATAACTACTTTAAAAGGTTTTTGTCATTTAAAACGTGTTTTAAATATCTTGTCCAATGATTATATTGATAATCGCATTCGTCGTTTTCAATCTTTTGGCGATTTAAGTATTACTCCTGGTCCACATTTTTCATTAGGTTTTTTAGAATATGCAACTTGGACATCTCCAATTCGAAAATATAGTGATATGATTAATCATCGTTTATTAAAAGCAATTATTCATAAAGAAAAAGCAATACAACCAAGTGAAACAATAAAATTTAAAATTAATGAACAAAAACGTCGTAATCGAATGGCTGAAAGAGATATTTCAGATTGGTTGTATACAATATTTTTAAAACAAAAAAAATATCAAAATAAAAAATTTTATGCTGAAATAACTGATGTTTCTAGAAATGGAATGAGAGCTCGATTAATTGAAAATGGCGCTAATATTTTTATTCCTGGAACACTTATTCATAGCATTAGAGAAGAAATAAACTTAAATCAAGAAACAGGACAAGTATTTATTAATAATATTATGCGTTATAAAATATCTGATATTATTCAAATTAAATTATTAGATATTCGTTTAGATACTAGAAAAATTATTGCAAAAATTGAATTTTAAAATTTTAAAGAATAATTTATATATTTATATGTATTATATTCTTTAAATTATTTGTAAAAATTTAATATAATTTAGGAAAATGATATGAGTATTTCAATTTTTGATTTATCTATATATATAAAATTTTTTATTAATTTGTGTGCTTTAGTTAATCCAATAGGAATGATTCCTATTTTTATAACTATGACAAGTAATCAATCTTTTTCCGAAAGAAAAAAAACTAACTTAGTAGCTAATTTTTCAGCATTATTAATTTTATTAATATCATTATTCTTTGGTAGTAATATTTTAAACCTTTTTGGAATATCAATTAATTCTTTTCGTATTGCAGGAGGAATACTAATTATTGGCATAGCTTTTTCTATGATTAATGGTCAATTTATAAATAAAATACAAGAAAAAAAAGAAGAAAATCAATTAAATAATATTAGTGTTATGCCATTAGCTATGCCTTTAATTGCTGGACCTGGAGCAATTAGCTCTACTATTGTTTGGAGTACGTATTATTCAACTTGGATCAATTTATTTGTATGTACTATAGTTATTATTTTATTTTCATTTATATGTTGGTTATGTTTTGAAGCAGCTCCATGTGTTGTCCGTATATTAGGTAAAACAGGAATGAATATTATTACTCGCATTATGGGTTTATTATTAATGTCTCTAGGAATAGAATTTATTAGTATCGGGATAAGTACTATTTTCCCTAGGTTATTATATTAATTTAATTAATTATATTTTGGAATTACATTGCAAAAAAAAATTATTTTTTTTCGTAATTTAGGCATACAAAATTATTTAGAAGTTGTTCAAAAAATGAATTATTTTACTGTATCGCGTAACATTTACACATTTGATGAAATTTGGTTAGTAGAACATTATTCTATTTTTACTCAAGGAGCGTTAACTAAAAAAAATCACATACTGAAATTAAGTAATATTCCAATCGTAAATACTGACAGAGGTGGAAAGATTACATATCATGGACCTGGACAACAAATATTATATTTTTTAATTGATTTAATACGTCGCAAAATGAGTATTCGTCAATTAATTAATATAATGCATAACGTCATAATTGCAACACTAAATTATTTTTCAATTCCAGCATATACCAATAAAGATATGCCAGGTGTTTATGTGCATAAAAAAAAAATATGTTCTTTAGGATTAAGAATTAAAAAAGGGTCAACATTGCATGGTTTAGCATTAAATATAAATATGAATTTAAAACCATTTGAATATATTCATCCTTGTGGAGATATAAATATTAAAATGACACAAATTCAAGAATTTAACAAAAATATTACTATAAAACATGTGCAAGATATATTAATTACAAAATTAGCTAAATATCTAGAAGTATGTATGATAAATTATCAATATAAAAATTCAATTATGTATTAATTAATGATTTAAAAACATTTTTAATTTTTATTAAAATTAATATAAATTATATATTACATATTTCTAATTGAGATAATAATTTTTATGAAAAAAAAACAGGATATTTTATCAAAACCTTTAACATTAAAAAAAATTAATATTATTAATATTAATAATACTGATACAAAACTAAATAAAATACCTAAACCCAATTGGATTAAGATTCAAATTCCTATAGAAACTGATCGAATTAATCACATAAAAAAAACTTTACGTCAAAATAATTTACATTCAGTTTGTGAAGAAGCACAATGTCCCAATTTATCAGAATGTTTTAACAATGGTACTACAACATTTATGATTCTTGGATCTATATGTACTAGAAATTGTCCATTTTGTGCAGTACAACATGGAAAACCTAGATTAGTTAATACAGATGAACCAAGTAAATTATCTCATGCTATTTTAGACATGAAAATTAATTATGTAGTCATTACATCAGTAGTGCGTGATGATTTATATGATGGCGGGGCTCAACATTTTGTTAATTGTATTAAATCAATTAGAAAGAAAAATAACGTACAAATTGAAATATTAGTACCTGATTTTCGAGGTAGAATAAATTTAATTTTAAAAATTTTTAATCAAGGACTTCCAGATATTTTTAATCATAATATCGAAAATGTACCTCGTATGTATAAAACAATTCGTCCCGGAGCGAATTATAAAAGATCTCTTTTATTATTAGAATCGTTCAAAAAACAATATTCTCATATACCAACAAAATCAGGATTGATGTTAGGTCTTGGTGAAACATATTTAGAAATTATACAAGTAATGAAAGATTTATATTCTAGTGGTGTGGAGTTATTGACAATTGGTCAGTATCTTCAGCCAAGTATAAATCATTTACCAGTAAAACGTTATATATCACCTTCAGAATTTGATGATATTAAAAATGAAGCATTATCTATTGGATTTTCTAATGCTTTCTGTGGTCCTTTTGTACGTTCATCTTATCATGCTAGTTTGCAATCATGTGCATCTGTAAACAAACTATAATATTATATATTGAATTTTTTTTATTAAATATCTTTTATTACATGTAAATTGAATTTTTTATTTAAAATATGTCAAATATAATATTTTTATTCATTTATATTTTATACTAGAGGCAATATAGTGTTGAATCCTAATTTATTTAAGATGCCAAAAATTATTATTGCATTAGATTTTTGCAATAAAAAATCAGCTATGAAATTAGTAAATCTTTTAAATCCATCTATATATTATTTAAAAATTGGAAAAGAAATGTTTACTATTTTAGGTTGTAAATTTATAAAAGAGTTACATAAACTGGGATTTAATATATTTCTTGACTTAAAATTTCATGATATCCCTAATACTGTTTTCAATGCTACAAAAGCAGCTGCAGATTTAGGAATATGGATGTTAAGCGTGCATGCTTCTGGTGGGAAAAAAATGTTAATTGCAGCAAAAAGAGCATTACAATCCTTTAAAAATAATCCTCCGTTATTAATTGCTGTTACAGCTTTAACTAGTTTAAAAGAAGTAGAATTACAAGAAATTGGAATACAAATTTCGTTAACAGAATATATTTTAAAATTATCTAAATTATCTTATGATTGTGGTTTAGATGGAATTGTATGTCCAGGAAAAGAAGCAAAAAAAATTAAATTTTTATTAGGTAATCAATGTAAAATTATCACTCCAGGTATTAGAATTTCTAAAGACTTACTTTATGATCAGAATAATATTATCACTCCTAAAGAAGCAAAAGAATTTAATATAGATTATATAGTAATAGGTCGATCTATTACAATGTCAAAACATCCAATTAAAAAATTAGATTTAATTGTTAAATCTATGCAATAAATTTAAATAATAAAAACTATTATTAAACATATGTAATTTTAAAGGAAGATTTATGAAACTAATTGAACAATCTATATTACCTACTCCATGGGGGAATTTTTGTATTATTGGTTTTGAAGAACAAAAAAACGGAAAAAATCATATTGCTCTTATATATGGAAAGATTAAAAAAAATGTTCCTGTTTTATCAAGAATACATTCAGAATGTCTGACAGGAGATGCATTATTTAGTTTACGATGCGATTGCGGAGCACAACTAGAAATGTCTATGGAAAGAATTTCAAAAGAAGGAAGTGGAGTATTAATTTATCATCGTCAAGAAGGACGAAATATTGGCTTACTGAATAAAATAAAAGCATATGCTTTGCAAGATAAAGGATTAGATACTGTTCAGGCTAATCAAAAATTAGGTTTTTCTGCAGATGAAAGAGATTTTTCTATATGCGCAAGTATATTTAATATATTAAATATAAAAAAAATTCGTTTATTAACAAATAATCCATTTAAATTACAAATGCTTAGTGATGCTGGAATTAATATTGTTGAAAGAATTCCTTTGATTACTCAAAAAAATTCTAAAAATGCTGATTATTTACAAACTAAATCTGAAAAAATGGGTCATTTATTGTCTGAATAAGAATTAGATTATCCAGATTATTGAAATATATTTATTAATATAATTTATTGTTAAAAAATTATATTATTTTAATCTATTAAAACAAAATATGCATACTTTATATATTACTTGATTTTTCATGCAATATTTTTTTATCAATTAATACATATATTATGAATATATTTTTGCAATAATTCTTAGAATATTTATCTATAATTATTGTATTTATTTTATTAAATGTATTTTAAAAATTATAAATATTATTATTTATGCTTGATTGATATATATTTGCATATTTATATAAATAATAATTATATATGTAAATCAAAATGCAATAAAAACTTTTTTAAAATATCATAATTGTAGTATTTGATAAAAAATATTTGATATTATTTTAATAATTCACTCTACTATATAAATATTTTTGATCAACTTTATTTTTATGATTATAAAATAATAATATTGTACTATAATAATGGACTTAAAAAATAAAATATTTTTTCAAGAATTCTAGTCCAATATGATCTCATAGACCAAATTTTTTTATCTAATAATTGTGAGTCTGAAATATATTCATTTTGTATAGTTAATAAATTATATCCAAAATCACTATCATCAATAACTAAAGTGATTTCAAAATTTAACCACAGACTTCTCATGTCTAAATTGACAGTACCAATAAGACTTAATTGTTGATCAACTAATATACTTTTGCTATGTAATAATCCTTTTTTAAATTGATAAATTTTCACACCCGCTTCTAATAATTCAGTAAAAAAAACTCTACTAGCCCACTTAACTAAAATTGAATCATGACATAATGGTATAATGATGCTTACATTAACTCCTCTTTGAGCTGCAGTACAAATAGCTTGCAATAAATCTTCACTCGGAACCAAATAAGGAGTTGTCATGATTAATTCAGTTTTAGCGGAATAAATGGCAATTAATAATGCTTGATGAATCATGTTTTTAGGAAAACCAGGTCCAGATGCAATCACTTGTACGCTAGAATTAATATTAAATTTATTTTTTGATATTTTTTTATCTGGTAGTTGAGGTAAAATCTTTAAACCTGTTTCTATTTCCCAATCACATGAGTAAATAATACCTATTGCTGCAGCAATAGGGCCTTCTATTCTAGTCATTAAATCAATCCATTTTCCTAATCCAGAAGATTTTTTGAATAAATCAGGATCAACAAGATTCATACTACCAGAATACACAATATAATTATCAATTAAAACTATTTTTCTATGTTGTCGCACATCAATACGTCTTAAAAAAATACGCGATAAATTAAATTGAAGTGCTTCTACAACTTGAATTCCAGATTGTTTCATAATGTCAAGCCAAGGACTTTGAAAAAATTCAATACTTCCTATAGAATCTAGCATTAATCTACAATGTATACCTCTTTGTGCAGAATCAATTAAAGCAAGAGCAACATCATCTGCTATACCTCCTGGTTTCCAAATATAGAATACCATTTCAATATTTTTACGTGCTAAATAAATATCACGTATTAACATTTGCATAATATCTTTAGTATTACTCAATAATTTAATTTGATTACTTTTAATACCAGATATACCTTGCCTATGCTTACATAATTGAAACAATGAATTAGCTACTTCACTATTATGTGTTTGAAAGATATGTTTGTAAGATTTGAGTTCATTTAAACATGTATTAGATATAGACCAAATTCTATTAGCAATTTTTTTTTGTCTTTTCCCTAAATATAATTCACCAAAAAAAAACCAGATAGAAATACCAATGAAGGGAATAATATAAATTGTTAGTAGCCAAGACATAGACGCAGGTATATTACGACGCTTCATTAAGACTCGAAAAGAAATATTTGCAATCAATAGCCAATATGTTAAAAATAAGAAATATTTGATTAAATTATAGAAAATATTCATTAATTGAAGTTCCTATTCATTATTATATCAAAATATCTTGATATTTAATTGAATATTTTTCAAAATATAAATTACATGTACAAGATAAATTAAAATTAATTTAATATAAACTGTATTAGTATTATTTTATAATTTATTTTAAATATATAATTATATTTCAAATATATAAAATTATTTTTTAATTTTTTTTAAATATCAAATTTTAATATTTTAAAAATAGAAAAATTTTTATATATTAAGTTTAAAAATATTATTCTATAAAATTAAAATAAATTAATATTTTATTTTAAATAATGCTCATAGGTAATAATTCACGTGGTTTTCCTGTATCATCAATAGCTACATAAATAAATTCTGCTTCTACAGCACAGTAATATTGACCTAATGGTTGAGAATAAATTTTTTTTATCCAAATCTCTATATTGATATTAATAGAACTTTTGCCAAGTTTAATGCAACGTCCATAACAATTTAAAATGTCACCAACTGATATAAATTTTAAAAAATTTACGCTATTAACTCTCACTGTAGCAACTTTTCCTCCTGAAATTTCTTTTGCTAATATTGCACCACCCATATCCATTTGAGACATAATCCAACCACCAAAAATATCTCCATTAGAATTAGTATGTTCAGGCATTGATAGTGTTTTTAACACTATTATACCTTTTGGTAATTTATTATGTTCTAGCATTATTAAAATCTTCACTTTATGATTATGTTAAAATAATTATTTTTTTTTAAATTTTATGTAATTTATATAAATCCCTGTTACTAAAATTAAAATCAATGTTAAAATTGTTAATCCAAATACTTTAAATATTACCCAATTTGCTTCTGAACAATATAATGATATATAAATATTTAAAACAGCGCAGCATAAAAAAAATATTAACCAAAAGAAATTAATTTTCCGCCAATGCTGATGAGGTATTTTTATATCTTTTTCTAAAAATGTTTGCATGATTGGTTTATTTGTAAAAAATTGACTAATAAATAATACAGTTGCAAAAATAATATAAATTATTGTGATTTTCCATTTGATAAATTGAGCATTATGAAATAATATTGTTAAAAAACTAAATAATGAAATCATTAAAAAACTAAAAATATTTATTTTATCAATTTGGTTATAAAAAATCCAATAAAAAAGACATATACATCCTGATGTAAGAACTAAAGAACCAGAAGCTATAAAAATATTACAATATTTATAAACTATAAAAAATATCAACATTTGTAATATATTTAGTATTTGTTTCATAATATAGACCTAAAAACGCTTGTGTAATATCTAGGAACGTATAAAAATCATATAAAATCGAAATAAGTATATAATTAAAATAGAAAAAATTATATTTATGCTGATATTGAGCATAAATAGTATAATGTTTTTATTCATTACATGCATATAAGAAAGAAATAGAATTGTTATAAAAAATTTTCCAAATATCCAAAATAAAACTCCTGGTCCTATTATTTTTATATGTTTCCAAGATAAGTACATACTCGTACGAATAGAACTTATCAAACCACCATGCTTAAAAGATAAAATAATAGGAGATAAAGGCAATATAATTGATAATAAAACTCCTGGAACAACAAATAACATTAATCCTAATTGTATAATAATAACAGTTAAAAAATTTAACATAAATAAACTAGGCAAAAAAGATAAAAAGGAATATATTAATGAAATAATTGAATCTTTTATCATATTAGATAAAAATAAAATTAAAGTTATAATACTACTGGTTAAAATTGTTTTACTTGCTAGAAAGATCATAATTTTTACAATAGAATATTTTAATAATTGATGTTTTTCGTATATATTCATATTATTAATTAATTCTAATAATGAATTTGCATTAATAAAATGATTATTTTCTATAATAGATGAAATATGCATATCTGGCTGAAATAACATTTCCAGAAATATATTTAAAAATGTAACTGATATAGATATAAATATAATCATTTTTATCTGTTTAGAAAAAAAGTAATATGTATCATGATATAATTCTCTTACTGTAATTCGCATATGTATATTCCTTATAAATACTTTAATATGAAGATTACACATATTATTTTAGATACTTGTATATTTAAAGACAAAAATTCTTTGATCTTATAATAAATATCATTTTAGTTGTGTAGCAAATTTTAATAATTGAATAAATTTTTTTATTTCTTTTATCATTTGATCTTCTTTACTTAAATATTTTTCAATAATATCTATAATTGCTGAACCACAAATTACACCAGATAAACCAGATGATATAGCATTTTTGACTTGTACAACATTAGTAATTCCAAAACCTTGTAATAAAGGTAGAGAATTATATTTTTTAATCCTATTTATAAATTCATTCGATAATGATATGATTGGATCTTTTATTCCAGTTACTCCAGGTCGAGATAATACATAAATATATCCTTGAGCATATAAAGAAAGATTATATAAAAAATCATCATCTGCATCTGGAGGGCAAATAAAAATAGAATTAATTTGATATTTATTTGCCGCATTATAAAATACTTTTGATTCTTCAATAGGCACATCGGCTATAAGAACAGAATCTAATCCAGAATTAGCGCATTGTAAATAAAAATTATTAATTCCGCAATTATATACAAGATTAGCATATATTAAAATTCCAATAGGCATATTTATGTTTGTTTTACGTATCTTTTTTAACATCTTAAAATATTTTAAAAAATTCTGTTTTTGAGATAAAGCACGTAAATTTGCTTTTTGAATAATTGGCCCATCAGCTAATGGATCTGAAAATGGAATTCCGATTTCTAAAGCATCTGCTCCATTTGCAATTAATGTATTAATAATTTTAATTGAAATTTCTAAAGAAGGATCTCCTAATACTACAAAAGGTACAAAACATCCTTCTTTTAAAATATTTAATTTATTAAACATTTTTTGGTATCGATTCATTGTATTTCTCTTTTTTTAAAAAATTACAAACAGTAGACAGATCTTTATCACCGCGACCAGAAAGATTCACAATCAAAACTTGTTTTTTTCTAGGCTCTCTATGAATTAATTTTAATGCATAAGCTAAAGCATGAGAAGATTCTAAAGCAGGAATAATCCCCTCTTTTTTACATAACATTTGATATGCATATATTGCTTCTTTATCATCAATCGAAACATATTGAGCGCGATTAATGCTATTTAGCCAAGCATGTTCAGGCCCAACTGATGGAAAATCTAGCCCTGCAGATATAGACCAAGATTCTTTAATTTGACCTTCTGTATTTTGCATTAAATATGATTTCATACCAAAATAGATACCAGTTCGGCCATGTTTTAATGGTGCTCCGTGTTTTCCTGTTTCAATTCCATACCCAGCTGGCTCTACTCCAATTAAACTTACTGAATCGTTAATAAAATCGGAAAATATACCAATTGCATTAGAACCTCCTCCTACGCATGCAATAATTGAATCTGGTAAACTATTTTCATATTCTAAAATTTGTTTTCTAGTTTCTTGACCAATAATTTTTTGAAATTCACGAACAATAGTAGGATAAGGATGCGGTCCAGCTGCAGTTCCAATCATATAATGAGATGTTTGATAAGTTCCTGACCAGTCACGTAATGCTGCATTACATGCATCTTTTAAAGTACCTGTACCATCTGTGACTGAAATTACTTCAGCACCCATTAATTTCATACGTAATACATTAGAATTTTGCCTTTCAATATCTTTACTTCCCATATAAATTCTACATTTTAAATTAAATAATGAACAGATCATTGCAGTAGCTACTCCATGTTGTCCAGCTCCAGTTTCTGCAATAATTTCTTTTTTATTCATTCTAATCGCTAATAAAGCTTGCCCTAAAACTTGATTCGTTTTATGTGCTCCACCATGTAATAAATCTTCTCGTTTAAGATATAAACGAGTATTTGTGTCTTGAGTTAAATTTTTACATAAAGTTAATGGAGTAGGTCGACCAGCATAATTTTTTAATAAATCATTAATTTCTTTTTGAAAGTCAGAACTTTGATAAGTAGAAATAAAATTTTTTTCTAGTTGTAATAAAGCTGGAACAAGTATTTGAGGAACAAACATACCGCCAAATTGACCAAAATAAGAATTCATTAAAGTCATATCATTTTCCTAATATAATATGAATATTAAGATATTAAGATATTAATAATATCGTAATTTTTTAAAAATTAATTTAATTTTTTTAGGATCTTTCACTCCTGGAAAAATTTCTACTCCAGAATTTAAATCTAGACCTGCACAGTTTAGATAAGAAGCTCTAATAATATTATCTAAATTTATTCCTCCTGCTAGAATTACATTATCTAAAATACTATTTTTTAATATAGCCCAATTAAAAGATGTATTACTGCCTCCAGAAGAAGAGTCAAAAATATACATGTTGATATTATTTAAATCACGAATTGGTAATGTACAGTTAATAGAAAAAGCTTTCCAAATTTTTATTTGTTTTGGTAGTATTTTTCTTAATGCATTAATATACTCTTGATTTTCGTTGCCATGTAGTTGAATTGCATATAAAGAAATTTCTTGAGCAATATGAGAAACTATTTTAATATTTTCATTTTGAAATACACCTACATACCTTAATTTGTTATTTATAATTATTTTTTTTGCAATTTCTTTAGTAATATAACGAAAAGAATTTTCTATAAAAATAAGGCCACCATAAATTGCTCCATATTTTTCAATATATTGTATATCGATCTGACGAGTTAATCCGCAAACTTTATTACGACCAAATATTATAGAACGAACACCTATCTCCAGATTTTTTTGAGACATTAAATGAGAACCAATTAAAAAACCATCTACCAATTGACTCAGTTCTCTAATTTGAGAATATTTATGAATACCTGACTCACTAATAATGATGTTATTTTTGCTTTTGTTTTTTTTAATATTTGATGCTAATATACGAGTACGATTTAAATCAATAGATAAATCATGTAAATTTCGATTATTAATGCCAATAATATTAGCATTTAATTGAAGAGCTCTTTGTAATTCGCATTCATTATTTACTTCAGTTAATACACTCATATTTAACTGTTGTGCTATTTCTGATAGTGCTTGATATTTTGCATTATCTAATATAGATAGCATTAGTAAAATTGCATCAGCTTTATAATATCTAGCTAAATAAATTTGATATACGTCAATAAAAAAATCTTTGCATAAAATAGGTTGAGTGACATTTTTTCGTACTATATTAATAAATTTTAAATTTCCATGAAAATACTGCTCATCTGTAAGTACTGACACAGCTGAAGCATATTTTTTATAAACATTGGAAATTTCTAATAAATTAAAATTATTTCTTATTGTACCTAAAGAAGGAGATGTTTTTTTATACTCTAATATAAAACATGGTTTTTTTTTCTTTAAAGCATTAAAAAAATCGCGCGTTTTTCTATTAATTTTATTTTTAAATGTGATTAAAGGTTGTGCTTTTTTTCGAATCTCTATCCAAGACTGTTTATCTTGTATAATTTTATTAAGTATTGTATCTTGCATATTTATCTTCTTTTAGCATTTCAGCAATATTTTTGATATTTTTATATACTATTCCACTTCTAATTTTATTTAATGCTAATTGAGTATTTTCTTTTAGATTATTATATCCAAATACTTTAAATATCATAGCTACGTTAACAGCTATTAATTCTTCATCTAATCTATTACCCTTACCTTGCATAATTTTCTTGATCGTATGATAATTTTCTTCAATGGAATTTATGCTAAATATTCTTGTAGGATGTGTTTCTAAACCAAAATTTTTTGATGTTAATTCATATGAATATATTTTTTGATTTAATAATTCAGACACGTAAGTAACGCCACACAAAGTGACTTCATCAGTATTATTGCCATGTAATACTATAGCTCGTTGATATTTTAAAATTTTTAGAATTTTAATAAAGGGATTAATTAATTTTTTATTATAAACACCAATTACAGTTAAGGGAGGTCGTGCAGGATTAAGAAAAGGTCCTAATAAATTAAAAATAGTTTTAATTTTTAAAGACTTTCGTACACTATTAGAATATTTAAAACTATTATGATATTGAGGTGCAAATAAAAAACAAATATTCCATTTATCTAAAGTTTGTAAAGATTTTTCTAAAGATGAATGAATATTAATATTAAATTTACTTAACAAATCAGAAGAACCGGATTTACTTGACATAGCTTTATTACAATGTTTAACTATTTTAAAACCACATGCTGCAGCTACAAATGCACTTGCAGTAGAAATATTAATAGTATTATTAATATCGCCACCAGTTCCTACTATATCAGAAAAAATATAATTAAGTTTTGGAAAATATTGTATATCTTCTAAAAATGCATATATTGCTCCTATAATTTCATCAACAGACTCTCCTCGTATTTTCATAGCTGTTAATATAGAAGCTAATTGTATTTTTTTTATACGACCAGAAGAAACGCATTTAAATAATTGATAACTTTCTTCTTGATTCAACAATTTGGAATCATAAATTTTATTTAAAATATTTTGCATTTATTACCTTTAAAAATTTTAAATTATCAAGATTATTAAAAATAAAATATTTTTAAATTTATATTTTTAAAATTTAACAATAATCGATTGATATAAATAATTCAATTTAAATTTATAAACTTTTCATAAAACTTTATAGATAATTTAATGATAGTGAAATAAAAATATAACTATTTTTTAAAATATAATTTATGTTAGATGTTTTATTTTTTTTGAGGAATTTTATAATGAGTAAAATATTAGTGATGATATTATTTCTTTTAGTTACTATTACTTGGGGAACAACATGGATTGCAATGAAAATTGCAATAGAAACAATTCCTCCATTTTTTGCAACTGGAATACGTTTTTTATCAGCATCTCCATTATTTATGTTTCTTGCATACTATACAAAAACTCCTCTTTTATTCCCATCTGGAAAAAGATGGTTTCAATTGATTATTTCAATTTTTTATTTTTCTATACCATTTACATTAATGTTATATGGAGGAATATATGTAAGTGCTTCAATGGCTTCATTAATATTTTCTAATATGCCAGTAGTTGTATTAATGATATCATTTTTATATTTTAAAAAACAAATCTGTCTGACTCAAAAAATAGGGATATTACTTTCTTTATTTACATTATTTGTTATTTTATTGTCAGAATTAGAATCTCAGTGCTTTGTTCAATGGAAAGGAATTTTGGCTTTATTAATTGCTTTATGTAGTCACGCTGTCATTTATTCCGAATGTCAAAGAAAATGTTATAATATTTCTGTAATCACTTTTAATGCTTTACCATCGTTGTTATCTGGAATATTATTATCAATAATATCTTGGTTTTTAGAAAATCCTCAAATAACAAATTTTTCTAATAGATCTATTTTAGCTGTATTTTATCTTGGTAATTTTTCTGGAATTTTTGGTATTTTAGCATATTTTTATTTACAAAAAAAAATCAGTGCATTGTATTCTTCTACTGTTTTTTTAATTTTTCCAATAATTTCAATATTTTTAGAAAATTATCTTGATAAACAAACAATATCATTGTGTAAAATATGGTTTATTTTTCCATTATTTTTAGGAATATTATTAACATTAATTCAGTTTAATTATCAAAAAATACAAAAATTAAGGTTTGATGAATGAATCAAAAAATACAAAAATTATTATCTCATTTAGGGTATGCTTCACGTCGTGGAATTGAACAAATGATTTTAGAGAAAGAGGTATCTATTAATGGTAAAACAGCGATAATTGGTCAACGTATTAATCTGAAACATCCTGGACAAATTATGATAAAAGGACAAATCATACCTATAAAATATCAGAAATATCATACTAAAGTAATTTTATATAATAAACCTGAAGGAGAAATTTGCACTAAAAAAGATCAAAAAAATCGTAATACTGTATTCAATCGATTACCTTTATTAGATGCTTATAGATGGATTAGTGTTGGTAGATTAGATATTAATACTAAAGGATTATTATTATTTACAAATAATGGCAATTTAGCTAATCAACTTATGCATCCTAAGAATAAAATAGAAAGAGAATATTATATTCGTGTTTTTGGGTACGTTAATAACAAAATAATAAATATTTTACAAAATGGTGTTAAAATTAAAACTGGTTACGCTGCATTTAAAAGTATAGAATCTATTAATACTAGAATAGTATCAAAAAATAAATGGTTTAAAGTTGTTTTATGTGAAGGAAAAAATCGTGAAATTAGACATATGTGGAAACAAGTTAAATGTCAAGTAAATCGTTTAATCAGAATACGATATGGAAATATTATTTTACCTAAAACATTACAACCAGGGCATTGGATGCAATTAAATACTATTTTATTAAAAAATTTATTTAAGTTAGCATCTTTTCAAGAATGAAATAAAATTTTTATAATATTATTTATATTTTTTTATATGCCTATCTAATAGAAAAATTTTTATCTTTTAAAAGGTTTATTTTGTGAATTTACTTATCAATTACGAATTATTTTTAGCAAAAATCATAACATGGATTATCATTAGTTTTTCTTTATTAATATTATTAAATATAATAAAAAAAAATAAAATGAAAAATAAAAATATATTTAAAATTACCTTATTGAATAAGCAATACCGTAAAAATCAAAATGATATTTTATTATCTAAAATGACAAAATTTGAACAAAAAATATGGTTAAAAAATCAAAAAAATAAAAATCAAGAACAATATAAAAATAAAACATTATATATTTTAGATTTTAAAGGAGATATAAATGCTAATCAAGTATCAGGATTGAGAGAAGAAATTTCTGCAATACTCTCAGTAGCAAATAAAGATGATGCAGTTTTATTAAGATTAGAAAGTTCTGGAGGAGTAATTCATGGATATGGATTAGCTGCTGCTCAATTACAGAGATTGCGTCAAAAAAAAATATATTTAATTATTTCTATAGATAAAATTGCAGCTAGCGGAGGATATATGATGGCATGTGTGGCAAATTATATTATTTCAGCACCATTTGCAATAGTTGGTTCTATTGGAGTAGTTGGACAAATACCAAATTTTAATAAATGGTTAAAAAAACGTGATATAGATATTGAATTACATACTGCAGGAGATTATAAACGCACTTTAACAATGTTTGGAAATAATACAGAATCAACGCGTAATAAATTTTGCGAAGAACTGAATACCACACACATGCTTTTTAAAAATTTTATTAAAGATATGCGACCTTCGTTAAATATTAATGATGTATCTAATGGAGAGCATTGGTTTGGCAGCATGGCTTTACAAAAAAAATTAGTAGATCAAATTAGCACTAGTGATGATATATTAATCTCAAAAATGAAAGAATATAATTTATTAAGTATTAAATATATCTATCGTAAAACAATGTTAGAATACTTTTCCGCATTAGTTTTAGATAAAATTAAAAAAATTTTTTTTTAAAATCTTTTTTATAAATATTATTAATAATTTAAAGCATAATAGTTATATTAAATTATTATAAATAATTAAGTCAGTAATTTTATTTTTTTTAAAAATTTATATTATTACAAATATAATTAACGGATAAAACATGTGAAAATTTCTTATTCTAGTAAAATCTTTAGACAAAAAATGATTAATAAATATTTAAGTTATAAATATATAATTAAATACAATATAAAATATATATAAAATTTAAAAAAAAATTAAACGATCAAAAAAAATAAAAAATATCATCAATCCTATTGTATGAAAATAAAAAAATTTTTTATAGAAAATATTAAAATTAACTTTTATGCTAATGAACAAGCTGAATATTATATTTTATTGAATACAAAACAAATATTTCTAAATTAAAAAAATATTGCTTATGAAGTTAATTAGATACCTTGCTACAAATTTAGATAGAACAAAGAAATTTCCCTATAACTTAAAGAAAATTATAAGAGAAGAGATCTTAATAAATTCAGTCGTTTAATATTTAGTAAAATTACTAAATATTTTATTATTAAAATATTTAAAAATATTATTTATATAAATATACATCAATTATATTTATAAAAATTATATTGGTTAATGCATCGAATTGTAGATTATATGTAGTATTAGAATTTGATTATAAAAAATTGATAAAATTTTATCTGATAAAATCATGTTCAATCAGTAGCAGTGTTGATTATTACAGATATAAAAATATTATTAAAAATTTGAAAAAATAATTTATAAACATCATCTATACCATTTATTACTAACAATTAATAATAAATTTGCTAATTTAATTTTAAATTTAAATATAAAAAAATGTTTTTAGTACAAAATTATATAAATAAAATCATATTATACATATTAAAACTAAAATTTTTATCATCTAGGTACTAATTTAGTTCAAAAATCATAATATATATTAACAATTTTATGGAAATAAATATTTTCTTAAAAATATTATATGGACTAAAAATAAGTTTGACACAAAAGAAAATGAAACTATTTGAGCCTTGGAAATTATAGTAAAAAAATTAATATAACAACTCTGTATTATAATACAGAAAATTTATATAAATTTAAGATTTATGTATAGTATATTTAGTAAATCATTCAAAATATTAATCTATAAAAATTAACATTTTCATATTGATTTAAATTATAAAAAATGATTACGTTTAATGGTAAAACAAAATTTTAAAAATAAAAAATAAATATAATTAAAATACTATTTATACATATAGAAAATACATGAAATATACATAAATTTACAATCAATTAAGAATTTACTAATTTTTTTTATCTAGTTTCACGAATATATTATTAGTTCGTTTAATAAAATGAGAAAAAGTATTGGAAAATTATCTATTTGCTCTTTAATTATATCAAAAATATAAAAAAATATGTTACAATTTATAAACTGAAAATTTTATACAGAAAAAAATCGAGAACAAACTTATAATACGATTAAAAAAATTTTAAGAATTTAATAGATTAAAATTTTAATTCTAAGATGCAACAAAAAATTACTATAATTTTAGATAATAAAATTTAATAAATAAAACTATTAAATAATTTTTTTAAGATTTTTACAAAATTATAACAAATTAAAAAACTTTTAGAATAAAGGTAGTATTCACCTTAATCATTTTATCCAAACTTCTATTTTCAAATACTCTTTTGAATTTAAAAAAAATGCTTTCACTAGTTTTCTGTAATTTATACAAGAGATATAAATAATTCTACAAAACATTGTAAATAATTGATAAATTTAATTCTATTAAATGATTTTTCTTAAATAATATAATATTATTCTACTAAGTCAGTTAATACATGTAAAAATATAGTATATTAATCAATATTGATTCAATGAATAAAATATCTCATTTCATATTTATATTAACAATCTTAGTTATATTAGTTTTATGAAATTAGAAAAAATTTTTATATGTATTAATACATAATATAAAAAAATCAAAAAAATTTTGCCTAATAATAATATAACTAAACCAAAATTAGAACCTACTTAATTTTCAGAGCTATTATATAAAAAATTCAATAAGTAGTTTATTTTTAAAAAAAGTGTGTAAAATATTTTATTTGCTGAAAATACTTATACTGAATTTTTAAAAAACTAGATTTTCATGACAAAAAAATCAGATAAATTTTAATATTTATTATCAAAAAAATACACTATTTATCTACTCCTATATAATTAATAATAAAGCAAATAAAACAACAGTGCATTTTATTAGACATAATAAAACATATTATATGATTTCTAAGAAAAAAGAGATTTGATAGTTTAGTCAGCAGTTTTTTTTGAATAAAACATGGCGTGTGATAAATCAATAATATTGTATATTTTAAAAGAAAAATATTATTTTTATAGTTTATTAAGTATGATTTTTTTGTATTTTTTCTGTAATTAATTTAATAAATTGTGGACTACTAATAATATAAACACAGTAATTATGACTATTATTTGATTCCTTAAATGTATTTATTAAACAACCTGATTCTTGCGCTTGTAACATACCTGTTATATAATTATCTTTATGTAGATTAAAATAAAATAAACAGTCTATTTTTCCAGCTGCAACATAAGCCAAGTCTAATACAGTAGAACCTGTATATCTTAAAGAAATTCCACATAAAATTAATTGCTGGTATATTTTACAACATAATAATTTTTGATCAATGTTTTTGTTAGGAAAATATATTGCAGCAGTAGTAGAATGTAAATTGTTAACATTGCTACATCTTGTTCTATATCCATTTAATTGTGAACCTTGTCCTTTAATTGCTGTGAATAAATCATTTTTTATTGGATCATATATTACAGAAACTTCATTGATATGTTTTATAAAAATAGCAATAGAAACACAAAAATGTGGAAAATGTTTAATAAAATTATTTTTTCCATCTAATTCATTGATAATCCAAATAGTATTATTATTTTTATTTTGATGTAATAAATTATATTGATTATTTGGTAAAATAATATGATTAGGGTATGATTTATATATCATATCACTGATAATTTTATTGGTTTTATATAAAATGGTTTTAATAAAAAATTTCTTTTTTTCTCGATCTTCTTGTATAAATTTACGTATATCATAATTTTGAATAATAAAATTGCCTCCTGTTCGTACTGCACGAACAGCAATATTTAACATTGGACGCATTATATTTTCCTATTTTAATGGTATTATTTATTAGAATACTAACATATTTTCAATGTTTTTAGTATTTAATTGAAATTAATTTACTTAAAAACTAAATAATTTATTAAAAAAGGAAAAAATTTTATTCTTTTATAAAGAAGCAATAAAAATATTTAGCACAAGATATTTATATATCTATTTTTAGGTTAATAAATGTATAAGAATATTAATATACCCCAAATATCTACATCTAAGATCAATTTATTAGATTTAAATCGAAAAAATTTGAACACTTTTCTTATTTCTTTAGGAGCTAAAAAATTTGCTACAAAACAAATTATGAATTGGATTTATAATCATTATTCTAATAACTTTGATAACATGTTCAATATTAGCATGCAAATTAGAAACAAATTATATAAAAAATCTGTAATATTTGCATCTAAATTTATCGAAGAAAGAATTTCGAATGATGGTACAATTAAATGGATTACTGATATTAATCATCAAAAAATAGAAACAGTTTATATACCTGAAAAAAAACGTGCCACTTTATGTGTATCTTCACAAATTGGGTGTGCTTTAAAATGTCATTTTTGTGCAACTGGACAAAAAAAATTTCAAAGAAATTTAAAAGTTTCTGAAATAATTGCTCAAATTTGGCAAGCAAATAAAACTTTAAAGAAAAAAAACATTAACAATCGAATTACTAATATAGTTTTTATGGGTATGGGGGAACCGTTATTAAATTTAAATAATGTTGTTACTGCTTTGCAAATTATTTTAGATGAATATGGTTTCGGCTTATCAAAACGTCGTATTACTCTATCTACATCAGGTATTGTGCCAGCATTAGATAAATTAAGAAAAATGGTTGATATTTGTTTAGCTATTTCTTTACATGCTCCAAATGATGATATAAGAAATTTAATTATGCCAATTAACAAAAAATACAATATTAATTGTGTTTTAAATTCAGCAAAAAAATATATACAATATTCTTATGCAAATCGAAATGGTATTACAATAGAATATGTTATGCTGAAAAACATAAATGATTCTAATAATAATGCGAAACAATTAGCTCATTTATTAAAAAATATACCAAGTAAAATTAATTTAATTCCATGGAATTCATTTTTAGGTTCATCTTTTATATGTAGCAATATAAATAGAATTAACATGTTTGCAAACATTTTAAGAGATAAAGGATTTACTGTAATGATTAGAAAAAATCGTGGGAAAGATATTAATGCAGCATGTGGTCAATTAACTGGTAGTAAAATAATCAATATTATCAACACATAAATTATTTGTATTTTTATGATTTATCTAATAAAGTAAATAAAATATTATGAATATATATCAAAAAATTAATAGAAAATATTCGGATCGCATTTATATTGGAAATGTTCCTATTGGTAATAATTCTCCTATTTCAGTGCAATCTATGACTAATACTAAAACATCAAATACTGTAGAAACGATTAATCAAATTTTAGAATTACAAAAAGTCGGTGCTGATATCGTGCGAGTATCTATACCAACTTTTCAAGATGCAGAATCTTTTAAAATCATTAAAAAAAAGATTAAAATTCCATTAATTGCAGATATTCATTTTGATTATAGATTAGCTTTAAAAGCCATTGAATATGGAGCTGATTGTTTAAGAATTAATCCTGGTAATATTGGCAATCAAAGAAAAGTATCAGAAATAATTAATTATGCGAAAGATAAAAATATTCCTATTCGAATTGGTGTAAATGCAGGATCGTTAGAAAAAGATATATTAAAAAAATATAAATTTCCTACTTCTAAAGCTTTAGTTGAATCTGCAATAAGAAATATTGAATATTTTGACAGTTTAAATTTTAATCAATTTAAAGTTAGCGTGAAAGCATCCAATGTATTTTTAGCTGTTGATGCATATCGTATCTTAAGAAGACATATTACACAACCCTTACATATTGGTATAACAGAAGCTGGAGGATTAAGAAATGGAACAGTCAAATCTTCTATAGGTCTGTCTATTTTGCTTTTAGATGGTATTGGAGATACAATAAGAATTTCTTTAGCAGCTAATCCTGTTGAAGAAGTTAAAGTTGCTTATGATATATTAAAAGTTTTAGGATTAAGATCAAGAGGTATTAATTTTATAGCTTGCCCTACTTGTTCTCGACAAGAATTCGATGTTATTAAAGTAGTTAATCAATTAGAAAAAAAATTAGAAGATATTTCGTTTCCTTTAGATGTATCAATTATCGGTTGCATTGTTAATGGAATTGGTGAAGCAAAAATAGCAACATTGGGATTAACTGGAGGTCATAAAAGTAGTACATTATATGAAGATGGAATCCGTCAGAAAAATAAATTAAAAAATGAAGATATTGTAGAAGATTTAGAAAAAAAAATCAGGAAAAAAATATATGAGTTACAAAATTAAAAAATAAAATTAATTTTTATTTATATTTTAAATACGAGAAAATAGTGAAAAAACAAATACAATCGGTTAGAGGAATGCATGACTGTCTTCCACATGAATTAATTATTTGGAATTATGTAGAAACCATATTAAAAGAAATACTAACTAGTTACTGTTATTTAGAAATTAGACTACCTTTATTAGAAAAAACTTCTATTTTTAAAAGAGCTATAGGGGATGTTACTGATGTAATAGAAAAAGAAATGTATTCTTTTGATGATAGAAATGGTAACAGTTTGACTTTACGTCCAGAAGGAACAGTAAGTTGTGTTAGATCTATCATACAAAATAATTTATTACAAAAAAAAAATAATAGATTCTGGTATATAGGGCCTATGTTTCGATATGAAAGACCTCAGAAAGGAAGATATCGTCAATTTCATCAATTAGGAGCAGAAGTTTTTGGTATTGACACTGCAGATATTGATTTAGAAATCATTATGTTAATCAGTCGTATATGGAAGAGAATTGGAATTAATTCATATATGAAACTAGAAATTAATTATATTGGATCTAAAACAGAACGTTTTGAATACAAAAAAAAATTAGTGATTTTTCTTAAAAAGTATGAACATTTATTAGATGAAGATTGTAAAAGAAGATTATATACTAATCCATTACGAATTTTAGATTCTAAAAATGAAAATATACAAAAAATATTAGCTGATGCACCATTATTAAGTGAATATATTAATATTAATTCTAAAAAATATTTTAATAATTTATGTAAAATGATAAGTTTTTATAATATTCAATATGAATATAATTCTAATTTAATACGAGGATTAGATTATTATAATAGTACAGTTTTTGAATGGAAAAGTGATGCATTAGGATCGCAAAATACTATTTGTGCAGGAGGTAGATATGACTCGTTAGTAGAAGAGATGGGAGGAATACAAACTCCAGCTATTGGATTTGCAATAGGTATAGAACGGTTAGTATTATTAATGAAATTAAAAAATATTTTTTCTGAAACATTAGAAGAGATTAACATTTATATTATTTTTATTGAAAATCACAATAAAAATTTAGCTGTTCAATTATCTGAAGAAATAAGAAATTTATATCCAACATTAAAAGTGTTTATTAATTTTTTTCAACAAAATATAAAAAAAAAAATAAAACATGCTATAAATTCTTTGGCAAAAATGATAATTTTTATAAAAGATGAAGAAATTAAAAAAAATTGTTTTATAGTTAAAGATTTAGAAAAAAATATAGAACATTGTATTTTAAAACAAGATCTTATGATCAAGATTCAAAATATTTTTAGATAATTTTAATGGAACTGAATTATTAGGTAAAAAAAATTGAATAACAAAATAGATTTTTCAAAATATGATCCAGAAATATGGGATGCAATAAAAAAAGAAAAAATACGACAAGAGAATCATATAGAACTTATTGCATCAGAAAATTATGCTAGTGAATATGTTATGTATGCACAAGGTTCGCAATTAACTAATAAATATGCAGAAGGATATCCTGGGAAACGTTATTATGGAGGGTGTCAATATGTAGATCGAATAGAAGAAATAGCAATTAATCGAGCCAAAAAATTGTTTCATGCTGACTATGCCAATGTTCAACCTCATTCTGGATCTCAAGCAAATTTTGCTGTTTATACAGCACTATTAAAACCAGGCGATACAATATTAGGAATGAAATTATCACATGGAGGTCATTTAACGCATGGCGCTTCTGTAAATTTTTCAGGAAAAATGTATAATGTCATTTCATATGGCGTAGATAATCATGGAATAATTAATTATGAAGAATTATTATATTTAACGAAAAAATATAAACCTAAAATGATTATAGGTGGTTTTTCAGCATATTCTGGAATATGTGATTGGAAAAAAATGCGTGAAATTGCAAATGTAGTTAATGCGTATTTTATTGTTGATATAGCTCATATAGCTGGTTTGATAGCAGCTAAAATATATCCTAGTCCAATTAATTATGCACATGTAGTGACAAGTACAACACATAAAACATTAGCAGGACCACGTGGGGGATTAATACTTGCTAAAAATGGCAATGAAAATTTATATAAAAAATTAAATTTGTCAGTTTTTCCTGGAGCACAAGGAGGGCCTTTAATGCATGTAATTGCTGCGAAAGCTATTGCTTTTAAAGAAGCTTTAGAACCAAAATTTAAAATATATCAACAACAAATAATAAAAAATTCTCAAATTATGGTAAAAAATTTTTTAGAAAGAGGATATGCCGTAATCTCAAAAAAAACTGATAATCATCTTTTTTTAATTGATTTAACTAATAAGAATATTACTGGGAAAGAGGCAGATATTGCATTAAGTAAAGCTAATATTACAATTAATAAAAATACTATACCAAATGATGCGAAAAGTCCTTTTATTACCTCAGGTATACGCATTGGTACCGCTGCTATTACTAGAAGAGGTTTTCAAGAAAAAGAATCATATATCATATCAAATTGGATCGCTGATATTTTAAATAATATTAGTGATAATAAAAATATTTGTGCCATAAAAAAACAAGTATTAGATATGTGTTTAAAATACCCTGTTTATATTTTAAACTAATATATATTAATTTAAAATATATACATTTTAATTTTTTAAAACAATATACTTTAATTTTATTGAGGAAGTATAATAGAAATACTACTCAAATCTATTTGAGTATGATCCTGTAAATATGGAATTTCTCCCAAAAAAGGTGATTTAATATAATGTAGTAAAGTTTTTATATAATCGATATTATATTTATTTTTTGGATTGATATTATTAGCTATCCAACCTCCACATTTAATGTGTTCAGAAAAAATAGCTTTTTCTGTTAAAATAGCATGATTGATACAACCTAATTTAATTGCGATGATTATTACAACGGTTAATTTTTCTTTTTTAACCCAATCTGAAAAAGTGTTTTGATAAGATAATGGGGTATACCAACCTCCAGCACCTTCAATTATAATCCAATTACTTTTTTTTTCAATTTTTTTTAAACCTAAAGACATATCTCTTTGTTTAATATGATGATTAGCAAGATAACTTAAAATATGTGGAGGTCCACATTCAAAAAATGCAATAGGATTAATTTCTTTTTTACTTAATTGAATAGAACTACTTTTTTGGAGAATTATTGTATCATTATTTAAAATAATATTTGATATTTTTTTCCCTCCTGAAGAAATAGGTTTATATGCTGCTGTTCGGTATCCATACGTAGCGGCTTTTTTCAATAAAATGCTACTTACAATTGTTTTACCAACATTAGTGTCTGTTCCAGTAATAAAAAATTTTTTTATCATAATTATTCTTATATAATATAATAATACATTCATAATACATAATAAATATTAATAATTATAGATTATATATTAATAAATTATTATTAAAATATTTTCAAAATATAATCTATCCTAGATAAGAGTAACTCAATATAAATTATTATGTATATTCGAATATATTATATAATAATATTGAATTACTCTGAAAATAATAATAAAATTATTCTTATAAATAATTAATATTTCATTGTATTAATAAAAATATTATAATAAAAATCAAATTATTTTTAAAAAATATTTTATATTCCAATATTTTATCAAACATTGATAATACAATTAAAAATCTTTTTATATTATGCTGTATCAGCATTATAGTATTGATTTTTATTAATTTTTGAAAATTTTATAAAAGATTTATTTTGAAAATCTTGCGATGTATTTTCTTTTTTATATTCTGGATATAAATTTAGTTTTTTTAATAATTTTAAATCATGTTTTTCTTTTGGATTATCTGCTGTTAATAATTTACATCCATAAAAAATAGAATTTGCTCCAGCCATAAAACACATAGCCTGAGTTTGATGATTCATATTTTTACGTCCAGCAGATAATCTAATATAAGATTTCGGCATCATGATACGTGCTACAGCAATAATACGAATAAAGTCAAATGGATCTATATTATCATTATTTTCCATTGGAGTGCCTGGTATTTTTACCAACATATTAATTGGTACACTTTCTGGAGGAATAGATAAATTAGATAATTGCATTAATAATTGCATGCGATCTTCTATTTTTTCTCCTAAACCAATAATTCCGCCAGAACATATTTTTATACCAGAATTACGAACGACATTTAATGTATTGAGTCTTTCTTGATACGTACGAGTAGTAATAATATTTTGGTAAAAATCTTTAGATGTATCTAAATTATGATTATAGTAATCTAAACCTGCATTAAATAATTTTTTTGCCTGTTCATTAGTCAAAGAACCTAAAGTCATACACGTTTCCATTCCTAATTTTTTTATTTTTTTAATGATTTGTTCTAAATAAGGCATATCTTTATCTTTAGGGTTTTTCCATGCTGCTCCCATGCAAAATCTACTTGAACCAGAAGATTTTGCTTGTTTAGCAGCATTAATAATTTTTTCTATTTTTAATAAAGGTTCTGATTTTAAGCCTGTTTTATATCTAGAACTTTGTGGGCAATACTTGCAATCTTCTGGACATGATCCTGTTTTAATTGACAATAAAGTACTAACTTGTATCATATTGGGATTAAAGTGCTTTCGATGTTCTTGTTGTGCTTGAAACATTAAATCAAAAAAAGGTTTTTTAAAAAGCATCCTCGTTTCTTTGAGAGTCCATATTTTTTTCATGATTTATCTCCAAAAAATATATTTTTTCTTTAATTAAAAGGTTATACTTAACTATT